>CAMNMY010000186.1 GCA_946545105.1 uncultured Clostridia bacterium | reverse complement strand
GAGATATTGAAACATTTAATATAACATATGCACCAAACATTAATATGATTGGTACAAGTATTGAGCAAGCATGAGAAATTATTGGATCACTAAATACTTTAAAAGATTCTTTCTTATCTGTCGTATCCTTGAAACCTTGCAATAGAATCATTACACAATTTACTGCTGTAAATAAAACGAATGATTCACCAAGAGTATCGAAAGCACGATAATCCAAAATCATACCTGTAACAAAGTTTGTAGCACCAGTATCTTGGATTCCATCTGCGATATATTTAGCAACAATCTCATTTAAACTTGGATTCTCATTCTCTGCACCAAAACTTGGTAAGAATGAAATGCTATATAGTAATAGCCCTGCAAGCATAAATGCAGCTACAGAACAAACTATGATATAAGAAATGGCATAAGGAGTCATCTCTCTTTTTAGATGTCTTCTACCATACTTAAGCATTATCTTTACTCTTTGTTTAAATGTTTTATTAGTTCTCCAATCAAAAGTATTTAATGAAGCATCAATCAAATTGATTCTTTTTAATGTACTGAAGAATAAAACGCTAGTAACACCAGCACCAACTGCAGCTTCTGTAATTGCTAAATCTGGAGATTGTAATAATACCCAAATGATAGCCATAATAGATGAATATGACATGAAAACAATAATAGATGTCAATGTATCTCTAATGAAACATATTGACAATGCTAATAATATCAAGATAACAAGTAATGTTACTTGAAATATTTCCATTATTCATCCTCCTGTTTATCGCTATCCTCTATTTCCTTAAAGGCAAGCTTTTTAGATTCCTCATAATCGTTTTCAACTTTTTCGCTTAGTCTTTCATCTGTTAAGCACTCAAGCTTCGCAATGAAATGTGAAGAAATTGGAGATGTAAGCCATAAGATTCCAAAGACTAAAAGCATCTTTATAGATACCGCATCAAAATGTCTTCCTATAGCACATCCAAGAACTATAAAGAACAAACCCATAGTATCTAACAAAGAAGCTACGTGCATTCTGTTTAAAACAAACTTGAACTTATATACACCTATAGTTCCTATGGCGAATACTATAACGCCTAGAATAATAAACAATGTAGAGAAACCAAACTTAACCCATTCCATTATTTTTGTTCCTCCACATCTTCTTCTTTTCTAGCTTCTTTTTTCTTTTCAATAAACTTGTTGATAAATACATTTGTTAAAACAAGAACTGAAACGAAAGAAATCAGCACGTAGATAATACAAACATCTATAAGATATGCTTGATCAATTAGATAAGTTGCTAAGATTACAATACTAGATGTAACAAGTGTGCCTACCATGTTAATCATTACTATTCTATCTGTTAGTTTTGGACCGATGATTGATCTAATAACGACAAAAACAAGACATACACCTATTGCTATAAGTGCACCGATGAATAGATATTGATATGCTTGCTCTATTGTCATACTCTTTCATCCACCTTTTTAAGAATCTTAACAAGTGTAGAATTTTCAAATCCCTCAAAATATTCTTTCTTTAAACAATGAACAACAAACTTATGTCCAGTACTTGTAATAGTAATAGTACCTGGAGTTAATGTTATTGAATTAGCAAGAATTGTTTGTAACCATGAATTCTTTAAAGGAACATCAAAAGTAACAATATGAGGTGCTGGCTTATCTTTTGTACTCAAAACAAGTTTTATAACATTGTAATTTGAGACAACTACGTTCCAAAATAACACTGCACCATACGCTATAAATAAATGCGCACACTTTAAGAACTTAATGTCTGTCTTAAAATTCCACTTTGTGAATTTAATCATAAATAGATATATAAGACCAGCAACAACAAGGCCGATTAGAGCAATTTCTAAGAATTGAACATCTAGTGCAAAATGAGCATTTAATAAAAGCCATAACACATATAGCACTATAAACATATACTCTACCTCCTTTTGTTTTCTGTCTTTCTATCTAGTTTGCGAAATCGTATGAATTATAACGCACAATAATATAAAAGTAAACACAAAAGATTTATATATTATACGCGTATATGTAAAACATTTATACTCATATTGATTTTGCAAACCAATTAAGATACAATAAAAATACTTTAAAAAAGGTTATAAAAGGTGGAATTTATGGACGAAGAAAGAACATTTACCGATGAGGAACTTGAACTTCTTGAAGATGCTGATTTAGAAGAACTTGAAGAAGTAGAATTTGAGGAAGAAGAGGAAGAAGAAGCATCTAACGAAGAGGATGAAACAGCCGAGGAAGCCCAAGAGGAGGAATCCGAAGAAGAACCTTCTGAAGAGGCTCAAGAAGAAAGCCCAGAAGCAGAAGAGTCAGAAGACGAAGAAGTAGAATCCGAGGAAGAGGATAAAGAAGAATCTGAGGAAACAGAAGAAGCTAATAATGAATCATCTGAAGAAGAAAACGAAGATGTTGAACAAGAAGCAGAAGAGGAAGAAGTTCCTAGCGATGATACTGATGATGCTATAGATGTTGATGAAG
>CAMNMY010000185.1 GCA_946545105.1 uncultured Clostridia bacterium | reverse complement strand
ATTTGTAGAGAATCCATCAACAGTTATTCCAATTCAACCTATGTGGAAGGAAAGAACAGACCTTATTGGATATTACAATGAATTCACAAAGCACTTTAATGAAACAGCTCTATTAAAGAAGATGTATGAAGCGAATTATTCAGAAGACATCTATATAACAGTGCTAGATGAAATGAATATTGCGAGAGTTGAGTATTACTTTGCAGAATTCTTATCTTTATTGGAATTACCAAGAGCAGATGAAAGATATATGGAAGTAGTTTCAGACAAGTGGGCAACAGACCCAGCAAGTTTGAAAGATGGACAAATACAATTACCAACAAACATGTGGTTTATTGGAACAGCAAACAATGATGATAGTACATTTGCTATTTCAGATAAGGTATACGATAGAGCTATGATTCTAAACTTGGATAACAAGTGTGAACCATTTAGAGGAAGAAATAGTTCTAATCTACATTTAAGTGCAAAAGATTTTGATCGATTGATATTAAATGCACAACAAGAGAATGCATTAACAGAGAGAAACAAAGAGAAGTTAAAGGAATTAGACAATTACTTAACGAAGCATTTCCAAGTAACATTTGGTAACAGAATTATGATGCAAATAAATAAGTATGTACCGATTTACATTGGATGTGGCGGAGAAGAACTTGATGCGTTAGACGATATCTTATCTAAGAAGATATTGAGAAAGCTTGAGATGAAGAACCCAATCTACGTTAAAAATGGAGCAGATGGGTTAGTAGACAAGCTAAATGAACTATTTGGAGAGGAAGCAATGCCAAGATGTAAGCAATACATTCATAACATTGTAAATAACATTTAGGATGGCACAAGAGAAGAAGCAAAGTAATCATGGATTGAATCTTGTAGGCATGTTAGCAATATTTACTATTGCAGCTTTGCTTTTGTTTGTTGTGCGCTTTTTCGTAAACTTTGAAGATGGCGTTATGAAGACAGGCCTTTCTGAGGCTTTAGCTAACGCTTTAAATAGAAATGGACAGTTCTCTTCGGATTTGGGAACAGATTCTGATAGCGAAACAAGAGTTTGTTATAGAGTTACAGCAAATTCAAATGGAACAGTTTTATTAAAAGCCTTTGCATATGGAGATATGGAAAATAATGCATGGCAAAATCCAGTTGAATACCAAGAATTAATAAATAATTCAATCTCATGTGATTATTTAACTGCATTATATTGTGATGAGCAAGGTGCATTGATATATAGCATGAAGATTGATCCTAATTACAACAACTATGTACTCCCATATTACACATCTCCAATGGGAAGCAGTGTTAAACTTCAAACAAGTGATATAGAAAATAGCGGTGATGTAAGTAGCCCATATACAGCAATTTATTTTGGCGCTAATAAATATAATGCAGATACATTGTCATCTATGGTTAAATCATCTCCAAGAACACAATATTCGCAAGAAGAATTAGCATATAGAACTTTCGTATATGAACATTACACAGCAGTTCCTCAAACAACAAAACAATATTTTTTAGATATATTGAGAGATAAAGGCTGGTCAAAAGATACAAAGAATATTTATTCTAGTATTTCAAATTATGTTTCAAACGCTGCATCTTATGATTTGGAATTCGATAGAGCTATGAACAACGAAAGCGATGTCGTAGTTGCTTTTATGTCTAAATACAAAAAAGGTATCTGCCAACACTTTGCGAGCGCCGCAGTATTAATGTATAGATCTGCAGGCATTCCAGCAAGAAGAGTAGATGGCTTTAGCGTAAAGGCGATAAAAGATGAAGAAGTTGAAGTAACTAATAGAGACGCGCACGCGTGGGTAGAGATATATGTAGATGGTGTTGGTTGGGTTCCAACAGATCCAACAGGAAGAACTGTTTCAAACGAGGATAATCAATCTGTTATTAAACCAAAGATAAGCCAAGTTCCTCAAGATGGCGTTGATGGTAGGTATTATCCATTAGGCGCAGACGAAGATGGGGTTATACATGATTCACGTAAAGAAGGCGACTTCTTAGAAGGTGATTTAATAGATTTAATAAAAAAATATGATGGGTTCTATTATACAGCGGGTTTTTATGGAAATGCAGATAAGAGTGGTAGCATTATAGATTTTGAATATCCATCAGGATTTACAAAACTTGGTAATGTTGGTTTAACAAATATAGAAGAATTCCATATCTATAACGCGGATGGCGATGAAGTAACAAATGATTTTGACTTTTCTTATGAGCAAGGATTATTTGTGCAAGTTAGAACAATTTTATATTTAACAACTGAAGATGTTTCAAGAGAATATAATGGTCAACCATTAACAGGCGCCGGCACAGAAGTTTACTATACAGGCAATTTGGAACCAAATCACACAATCGTGTCATATAACTTCATATCTTCAAGGACAGAAGTTGGTAAAACGCCAAACTATGTTGAGCCAGTAATTGTAGATGAAAACGGTGAAGATGTAAGTGATGAATATGGCTATGATTATACACGTGCAGGCACCTTGCACGTTTATAAATATCTTCTGAGAATTAGAG
>CAMNMY010000184.1 GCA_946545105.1 uncultured Clostridia bacterium | reverse complement strand
GACGTAATAAATGCTTTTAATTCGGCCCTTTATGACTTCTTAACATCTGGAATTGAAACAGATTATGAAATTCCTGAGTTTAGAACTATAGATATTAAGCAAATGTTCTCATACGTTTCAAATATTAGAACGATGTTTGAATCATATGTTAACGATTACTCTAAGATTAAACTTGAACAAGGTGCAATTAAAAATGCAGATAAGATTATTCAATTAATTGAAATTGCAAAGAAGTTTAATACAGTATTTTCAGAAGATGAAGTTTTGAAGATATTAGAAATGGTATCTAAGAAAGTTGATCAAAAAGAAAAAGTTGCGCTTTATCTTTTATCTGACAATATGTTAACTGAAGATATTTTGTTTGAAACTGTAGTAAATAGAGATTGGGATTGGTGTTTGGATGAAGGATATATATCATCAAGAAATAGAAAGAAAATAACAGAATTATATGCAAATATTGTTGAAGCAAATGCTATAAAGAGCTGCAACAAATTATTAAAGATTAATTCATTTGACCAATCAGACATTTTAATGAAGGTACTAAATACCGCAACGGTTTCAAATGCTTGTACACAAGTTATCAAATTTAGAATTATTATTGAATCTGGATCACAACAATTTGATAATCCAGCAACAATGTATGAAAATATGGCAGTTGCTTTAAGAAACTACGCATTATCTAATCCTGGTTATGAAAATAAATCTTGGATTATTGGTGTATGCAAAGACGAATCTTTCTATGAAAATGCACAAGAAATCGAAACAGCTTATAAAGCTGTGTCTGCAAAACTGCATGATAAATACGAATATCTAAATAGTGTATTGTTATGTTTCTTTGAAGGTGATTTAGCTAAGAATAAATATATTGATAATACAAAAATTGCATCTTTGTATCTTGAGAATATGTTGACGTTAAATAGTGCATCGCTAAAAGTGTTTGCGCTACTTGCAGCTGCATTAATTTTGTTAATGGATGAAAATGATGCAAACATTGCAATCGCGGTTGATGCTATAAAGAATGATTCAATCGGTAAAGAAGCACTTGCAAAAACAGTAACAGACGTTGGAGCAGGTCAATACATTTTGCAAAATCTATTTGATACAAAATTGGATAAATTAATTCCAATTGTAAATAGATGTGAAAAGGCAAGAATGTCTCTAGACAAGTTGGAGGAATTATTGAAATGAAACCAAGACTAATAATATCTATGATATTAGATAATTCTGCTGCTATTCAAGGCGAAAAATTTGATAACTTCAAAACCGCCTTTCAAGCTTGTCTTAGAAAATTTGCACAAAACAATCCAATGAATATTGATTTAGAAGTTATTGGGTTTGATGAATTTTCACCTATTGTTTTGAAATCATATAGAGATGAAGATTTTAAATGCGCAGAACTTCAACCATATAAAATGCCATTTTTAGGTAAGGCTATAGATCTATCTTTAAAAGATATGAAGGCATTAATTGAATACTATAATTCAAAAAATGTGCCTATGTTTAAGCCTTGGATGTTTATATTGACGGATGCATATACATTGGATGATGTTAATTATTCTGTTACAGCAATGAAACAATTCTTTATTAATACTAAAGTATTGTATATGCCATTTTTATTGTCTCAAAAGAAGATTCCACAAAACGTAGAACCTCTAATGACAGTAAAAAGTCCAATGAGAATAAAAGATAATTGTTATGAACAATTCTTTGAATGGTTCTATAACATAGCACAAAAAAGAGCAGAAACAGATATAGATGTTGGCGTTAAGTTCAATAGATCTGAATTTGAGGGGTGGGCAATCTTATGATATTAACTAAGTGGAGACAAGCGCATGGCCTCGTTGTAGGAAATGACCATATAGAATCAAATACACCTTGCCAAGATAACGTATATTATGTTGGTAAAGATGGTTTGCACGTTTTGGCCGTTTCTGATGGCGCAGGTTCTAAGCAATATTCTCAATATGGCTCCGAAATTGCCACAAAGGCCGTTTGCAATTACTTGATCGAAGAATTTGACAACCTATATATGTCTTCTGAAACCTACGGCAAATCTCAAGACGAAATAGAAGAGGCTCACACATTAGTAAAAGAATCTATATTTAACTTTGTTAAAAGAAAGATTATAGAAAAAGCTGATGAATTAAAAGTTGAGGTTGATGAGCTTGCTTGTACATTATTGTTTGTAGCAAAGAAAGATGAGAAAGTCATTATTGGCCATATTGGTGATGGCGTTATAGCAGGATTGTTTAATTCTGGTTCAAATGAAATGCTAAAGGTATTGTCTCATCCAGAAAATGGTGAACAAATTAATATTACATTCTTCTTAACTGATCCAGATGCTATAGAACACTTTAGAGTTTCTGCAGAAAGAATTAGTAATTTGACTGGCGTTATGTTGATGAGTGATGGTGCTGAAGAAGTTTTGTATCACCCAATAAACGGCATGCACATAAACTGCTTAAAATTGTTCCATAATTTCAACAATAATACAAACGCTGAATACAATAAAATTTTGAATAAATTCTTAAAGAAT
>CAMNMY010000183.1 GCA_946545105.1 uncultured Clostridia bacterium | reverse complement strand
CTTTACTGTGTCAAATTTAAATTCTGCCATATTTTGACCCCTCCGTGTGGCAATATTAATTTTATATTAGCATAAGATCGCGCGCATTTCAATATATAATTTAAAAAATTAAAATATTAAAAAATTATATACATATAAATATATAATGAAGAATTATTGAATCAATTCGCCCTTAATTACTGGGACAATTCTAAATGTATATTCAATTGATTCTATAGAATCATGTCTATATTCTACCCTAGTATCTGGGCCACAACTATTGCTTCCGATTCCTCTTACAAAGGCATCCAATTTTACAACTGTTCTATTTTCATCAATTATCTCTTTTGCGTGTTTTGCATCTCTAATAATGTAATCTCTATATGGTTGAGCTGTGAAATTCATTGTCTTTGTGTCTGCAACGAATCTCAATCCATTTCCATCATCATCCGTTACTTGAGCCCAACGAATATCTGATCTATTTCCGCAATCTTGAGGCTTTATGTATCTTTCTTGCATAGTTTCTACTCTATCTTTGAAAATACCTATCAAACTATGCTCTTTAAAGTCTGCGTAATTTTCTGCTTCGCCTCTTCCATAATACATTACATTTCTGCAGTTATATGGGAGCTCGACCGTCAATCCAAACTTAGGCAAATCGTAGTCTTTTGCAATGTCCAAAATTGAATTTACATCACAGTTTCCATTGCCATAAATTGAGTATGTTGTAGTAACAATAAATCTAATTTTAGATTTAAGATATATTCTTTGCTCCATTACAGCTTGAACTTTATCCTTCAATTTTTCACACTTAAAGTTTCTCAATTCAACCCTTGCTTTATCCAATCCAAGCTTCTTCCATTTCTCATCTATAAACATGTAATTATCTACATTTGCTCTATAAATACATGGTTGGAAAATTTGAGCTGAATCCTCTTGAGAAATAAGCTCATTATCTAAGATGTTATAGCTTAAAATCTTGCCGGTATATTTATCAAATATAATATTTCCATTATTTGTTGCAATCTTATATCTACCATTCTCTTCAATACATGCAACAGAGTCTGATTCGATTTTAGACAATCTATCTACAGATAAACATAATGTCAATTGCTCTCTTGCCATTTCAATGCCTGATTTAGCATCTAAATAATAGAAATTAATAAAGCAATCCTTTGAAGTATTCAAAAGAGGATGCTTCAAAGTTACTGTATATGTGCCCTCTGGTGGAATAACAACTCTAAAGTCGCCACTCGCTAGAATCTCTCCGTTTTGTAGATATTCCCACTTAAACGCGATTTTTGATGTGTCTTCAAAGAAATTTGAGTTATGTAAGGCATATTTGTTATTTGATACATAACTAGCCTTAATCGGCCTATAAACGCATCTCATCTCGTATGCAGATGAAGATGGTTCTCTATTTGGAAGAAGTAGACCGTCTACGCAGAAGTTAGAATCGTGTGCATATTCCCCATGATCTCCACCATAAGTATATGTTCCATCCTTTTCTAAAACAGCGTGGTCTGCCCATTCCCAAATACATCCACCCATTGCTGTAGGTGTGGCATTTATAATTTCCCAATATTTATCTAAAGAACCTGGTCCTACGCCCATAGAGTGCGCATATTCGCACAAGAAATATGGAGCTCTATAGAATTTACCTGGCAATTTTCTTTGTGCATATTTTTCGAGCTTTTCTGTAGATGTATACATTTCAGATACGACATCATAGCACCATCTCATGTTTCTTGATACGCCTTCATAATGAATTGGAATATTTGGATCAAGATTCTTTAATTGGAAATAACATTCATCTTGATTTCTCCAACCACCGCACTCATTTCCTAAAGACCACATAGTAATACAAGGGTTGTTTCTATCCCTCATATACATTCTGTATACTCTATCCCAGAAATGATCAATCCATCTCTTGTTATTTGAAATTAAATTTGGTTGAGCAAAATTCTTTCCATATGTACCGTGTGTTTCAATATCTGCTTCATCAATGATATATAAGCCTTCATAGTTTGCCAATTTTATAAATAAAGGATCTGGTGGATAATGAGATGTTCTTACTGCATTAACATTCATTAGCTTCATTAAAGCAACATCTTTTTCCATGTCTTGAACAGACATGGTGTAACCTGTTCTTGGATGAGTATCGTGGTGATTTACGCCCTTTAGCTTAATTGGCTTATCGTTGAAATAGAATACGCTCTTTTTAATAGCAATATCTTTAAAGCCAACTTCTTGTCTTACACAATATAGCACTTGATTTCCTTTCTTTAGCGAAATAACAAGTTTGTATAGATATGGAGTTTCTGCACTCCACAAATAAGGCTTTTCTATTGTGAAATCACAGCAAGTCTCTCCTTCGCCCTTTGCAATCAACTTCTTGCCGTAATAAAGTTCATATGTAGGCTTAACGCCTTTTTCCATAACAGCATCAATATCTACGCGTAACATTCTTGAGGTTTCATCCACAATAAATGTCTTTACATTGTAGTCCCAAATATAACTTGAATCATAATTTGTGATATATACATCTCTGAAGATACCATTG
>CAMNMY010000182.1 GCA_946545105.1 uncultured Clostridia bacterium | reverse complement strand
AGGCTTTTGGGAAGACATGAAAAAGGCTGGCCTTGTAAATAAAGAAATCGCTTCTATTAATAATAAGTTAGAAAAGTATCAAAAGCTTGAACAACGTGTTAAAGATACACAAGATTTAATTGATCTATCTGAAGAGATGAATTCCGAAGAAGAGTTTGAATCTTTAGACGCTGAAATTAAGGCCTTAGAGAAAGAAATAGGGGAATTTAAGATTTCTACATTGCTAAAGGGAAAGTATGACGCAAACAACGCTATTTTAACTCTACATGCAGGCGCTGGCGGTACTGAGGCTCAAGATTGGGTACAAATGCTATATAGAATGTATCTAAGATATGCGGAACGTATGGGATATAAGACAAGAGAAGTAGATAAGCTTTTAGGCGATGATGCTGGAATAAAGAGCGTTACTTTTATTGTTGAAGGCGAAAACGCATATGGTTATTTAAAAGCAGAAATGGGTGTTCATAGATTAGTTAGAATTTCTCCATTTAATGCAAATGCAAAAAGAATGACATCTTTTGCATCACTAGAGGTAATGCCAGAGGTTGATGACGATGAGGATGTTGTAATAAATCCAGACGATATAAGAATAGATGTATTTAGATCATCTGGTGCAGGTGGACAAAAAGTTAATAAGACAGATACGGCCATTCGTATTACGCATTTCCCTACGGGAATTGTCGTTACATGCCAAAATGAAAGATCTCAATTGCAAAATAAGGAAGTTGCTTTCCAAATGTTGAGATCAAAATTGATTGAACTTCAAGAAAGAGAAAGACAAGAACAACAATTGGCTCTAAAGGGAGATATTAAGAAGATTGAATGGGGTAGCCAAATTAGAAGCTATATATTCTGTCCATATACACTTGTAAAAGACCATAGAACAAACTATGAGAATCCAAATGTAAATGCTGTAATGGATGGCGATTTAGAAGGATTTATAAACGATTATTTATCAAAGGCGAACTAATATGTATTTTGATGAAGCAAATAAGTATTTTGATTTAGTAAAAGATAAAGAAGACAAAATTATTTTGGCTGTAGAATCTTCATGTGATGAAACAGCCTGTGCTATTTTAAAAGGTAAGGAAATTAAAGCAAACATTATTGCATCTCAAATAGAGATACATAAAAGATTTGGTGGCGTAGTTCCAGAGATTGCTTCAAGAAACCACATTATGGCAATTCAAAATTGTATAGACCAAGCACTAGCAGAAGCTCATATGACATTAGACGATATAGACATATTTGCAGTGACATATGGAGCTGGATTATTAGGTGCACTTTTAGTTGGCGTTTCATATATAAAAGCTTTAGCTTTTGCTCTAAATAAACCACTTATGGCAGTTAATCATATTAAGGGCCATATTGCCGTAAATTATGTGGCCAATTTAGAGTTGAAACCACCATATATTTGTTTAATCGCATCAGGCGGGCACACGGCTATTGCGCACATAAAAGATTATGAAGATATTGAGATTGTTGGAACAACTCAAGATGATGCTTGCGGAGAAGCTTTTGATAAAGTTGCTCGTGTTTTAGGCCTTGAATATCCAGGTGGACCACAAATACAAAAACTTGCAAAAGGTGGCAAGGCTACAATAGATATTCCAACACCATATAAAGATGTTGATACATATGATTTTTCATTCTCAGGAATTAAGACTGCAGTTATAAATTATGTCCATAAAATGGAGCAAAAAGGCGAAGAAGTGAATCGTGCAGATTTGGCATATTCATTCCAAGATAAAGTTACATCTATTATGGTTAATAATACAATTAGGTGCGCGCTAGATAAGGGAATAAAGAAAATTGTTATAGCAGGCGGCGTTGGCTCAAATGAAATGCTAAGACAAAAGATGGAAGATGCATCTAAAAAGCATAAAATTGAGGTATTTTACCCACCAATTAAACTATGTACAGACAACGCAGTTATGATAGCATCTGAGGCATATCATTCAATTTTAGCGGGCAAAAGACCTGTAGATATTGACTTAGATGCCAATGCAAATTTGAAAATTACCGACTAATTTGTTGATTTTACACAAATTTTACATTTATTTTTGGTCGTGTTTAAAAATTCAATAATTTCGTTTGACTTAATATATATTAATATGCAAAAATACTTTTGCTGTGCGTGAATGATCGCGCATTGTATTGTATTTACATCGTAAAAACTCAAAGGTGTACGAGGAAGCGAGACTATATACAATGAGTTTATCCTTCGGGGTTGCTGGGTAGCTCATCCGATCAAAAATATAGGAGGTAAAAACATGCCAACAATTAATCAATTACTTAAGGCAGGTAGAGAAAAGCAAGTATCTAAGAGTACTACACCTATCATGAAGCAAAATCCACAAAAGAGAGGCGTATGCTTATCAGTTACTACTACATCACCAAAGAAGCCAAATTCAGCTATGAGAAAAATTGCCAGAGTTCGTTTAGTAAATGGTATGGAAGGTACAATCTACATTCCAGGTGAAGGACACAACTTACAAGAGCACAGCGTAGTTCTTATCAGAGGCGGAAGAGTTAGAGATTT
>CAMNMY010000181.1 GCA_946545105.1 uncultured Clostridia bacterium | reverse complement strand
TTTTCTTCTTCTTTTCTTTGAAGTCCATAATAATAAATACGATGCCCGCAATTAGCACTAAACCTGGGATAAATGATATATACCAAAGCTTAGAAAAGTCGTTTTTAGTTTTCGTATCGCCAAAGGAAGTAACTGCTAAATAATCAACATTTATTGGATCTTCACTATTTGGAGTAATTTGGATAACATGGTCTCCATCGCTCAATTTTGCAGTATAAACCAATTGAGAACATTGAACTTTTCCTGTTTCGCTTCTAAAATCTATTGATTCTTTTTCTTGTCCATCAATAGTTACTTTAGCAGAACCAAAATCTGCGCCTTTAGTTGCGTAAATAGATATTTCATTTCCGTTGAATGAATAACTAAATATTGCGTCTTCTGATTGCGTTACAGCAAGCTTACCATTTATAGCTATATAATTAGATGATGATGTCCACTCTCCAATATATTCGATTTGTGTAGATGTAGAAGGAATAATCGTCATTGAACTTATTGACTTACCTACTTCTAATCCCATAATAAATAGTTTATATTCATCCTTACTCGTGAATTCAAATTTCAAGCTTTGTAATGTCATTTGATCAAACAAAACAACATTTTCATCATGTAGATAATCTACTTCAGCTAACAATGTTGAATATGAAGGAGCTCCGCCATAAACCTTCATTGTTACATTTTCCATGCCAATAGTATCAATTTTTGCATAATCAACTAAACTTTGATCAAATGGAAGCACAAATGAAACAATTGAGCCCTTTTCTATAACTTCACTTTCATAGCCAATTTCATAACTTGGAATATTTGTGATTTGAGCAATTTTATATGAATTAACCGGCATATATTCTTGTCTTTGCATAGAATACATCTCGGCGTATTTTTGCTCATTTGTATATTGAACGATATTATTTCTAAGAAGGCCAGTATAAACTAAGAAGTCTTTATTTACATCCTTTATAACATCACTACTTGGCGCTTTGATACCTAAAGCTGCAAATCCAGATCCCCTATTGAATAAATCATATATTGTAAATATATACGTAAATCCTTTTTGCAATTTTACTTCATATGAAAGCTCGTTTGTGTAATTGCTTACAGTTAAAGAGTTTCTAAATATTTCAGTTGAATAATCCTTTACACCAAAATTAACAGAACAAAGTCCTGAACTCTTTAAATACAATGTGTAGTAACCATCTTCTGGGACCTCAATAGAGCCCGTAGAAACTACAAAACGCTTTTCTTCACTCTCTTGTTCTTCCTTCTCTATTCCAGCATAATCTAAGGCAATAGATTGAGTTACACCCAAATCTTTTACGCCTTTTATAGCTTCATCCAAAGTCTTAAAGCCAACCTTGTCATAAATTGCATTATTGCAAACTGTTATATCTACATTTATATTTCCATATAACTTACAAGACACATCGCCTTGTGTAACAATTAATGTAAAGTTATCTTTTAATAATTTTGCACTAGGTGAATATACATATAAACCAGTAGATTCTTCTTTTGACCATCTACCTTCACTTCCCACAATTTCACTAATTTGCCATTCGCCTTCGCCTGCCATAGCGCCAGCAAAATCAAATTTTGAAACCTCGCCCATCTTTACTGTTAAACCTAATTGAGCCGGTCTTTGCATTGTACCAAATGTTAAATAATTAGAAACAAAATAATGTGTTGGATAAGTAGACATTATTTCAATTGCTGTACCATACAAAGAAATATCTAGTTTATCTGCAAGCGGAATTAAGTTCTCTTGCATCAAATCAGCAACACGAGCGATTAATAAAGAATCAGTATATTTATTTTTATTTGTCTCTTCTAAAGCCAAATAAACAATTTCTCTTGTAGTGTTATAGTAAAGATGCATGAATAATGCAGAATACCTTTCTGTATCGTTTTCAAATTCACCCTTTAAAATTTGCTCAACATTTCCTGCTGATGTATATTCTTTATGAAGCTCATTTAAATTAGCGCTAAATTCATCCACCATGCTAACATATGTTAATCTTGCTAAGATAACATCAATTGCATCTTTTAAGAAAGTATCTGAAAACGCATTAGTGAATGCCAATTTTTCCTTAGCAATGACATCTAAAACTTCTAAAAGTTTTCCATTATTTCCATTTGTTAATAAATCATAATCTACAATAGTTGAAATATATTCGCTTGGCAAAAAGATTGAATTATCCATTGGATCAAACGAAGCTTCTGTTGCTTCATCTGAAAAATACAAATTCATTGGAGAAAAATCATCTTGGAAAATAGATAATCCCAAAACTTCATCCATCAACAATAATGCATTTCTCCACCAATTCATTGCTTTTTCAGCGTTGTTGATTTTGCTAAAATCCCTTGATGGAACATACACTCTAAAATTCATGCATTCCAAAACGTTATATACACCAACATTTCTAAATGCTGGTTCTTCTGAAATGCCATATCTATATGTTGGCATATCTCTAGAATCAACTCTTGAAATTAAATTGTGAATTGTAATTGTTAAACTTATTGTTGGAGATTCAGTCTCTTTTACATCCAACTCA
>CAMNMY010000180.1 GCA_946545105.1 uncultured Clostridia bacterium | reverse complement strand
TTTAATCGAAGTATGTAAGGCTAGAGATGAATACTTCAAAGAAACAGGTATTTATGTTCCAGTATGTTCAGATGGTGGTATCGTATTTGATCACCACATCACACTTGCTTTAGCAATGGGTGCAGACTTCATGATGTTAGGTAGATACTTCGCAAGATTTGACGAAAGCCCTACAGAAAAGATTAACATCGGCGGTAACTACTATAAAGAATATTGGGGTGAAGGTTCTAATAGAGCTAGAAACTGGCAAAGATATGACCTTGGCGGAGATAAGAAATTATCTTTCGAAGAAGGTGTTGATTCTTATGTTCCATATGCAGGTTCATTGAAGGACAATGTTGCTAAGACATTAAGCAAGGTTCGTTCAACAATGTGTAACTGTGGTGCACTATCTATTCCAGAATTACAAGAAAAGGCAGTTTTAACATTAGTATCTGCTACTTCTATCGTAGAAGGTGGAGCACACGACGTTATTCAAAAGAACAAAATGGGCGACATTAAATAATAGATAAAAGTTAAATATAATAGACCTCCAATGCGAAAGTGTTGGAGGTTTTTTTATTGGCATATTGACTTATATAAAAAATGCCAATTTGTCATATTTCAATTGTATAAATATGCCAAATATGGTAATATATTGTTGGAGAATCATAGGGATGAATTTAAAAGAGGAGCGTTTATCATATGATATTACACAGCAAAGAGCAGCAGAAATTGTAGGTATACCATTACGTACATATGTGCGTTATGAGAAAGACGATAATTATGGAGATGGCTTAAAAAGAAAGGCGATACAAGAAACATTAAGAGCGACATGTGCCATTTCTGAAGACAATGGTGTTTTGACAATTGATGCGATAAAAACGATAATCAATGATTTGCTTGAAAAAGAATATAAAGGGAAAGTAGAGTTTTGTTATCTATTTGGTAGTTATGCAAAAGGATATGCAAAAGCTGATAGCGATGTGGATCTATGCATATCTACACAAATAACCGGCTTTGAATATTTTGGACTAGTAGAGTCATTAAGAGAGTCTTTGCATAAAAAAGTAGATGTCTTAAGAATCATCGATTTGAAAAACAACATTGAACTAGTAATTGAGATAATGAAGGATGGAATAAGAATCTATGGATAATGTAAAGAACGATAATTATTATGTTTCTAAAATCCAAAAGATATCGTTGATTTAAAAGCCTTATTAGAGAAGTAAATTGGGCAAGAAACCTACAAAAATAAACATTACAAAAATTTGACTTAAGAAACAACAAGTTTTCTTTGACATAAATGTAATTTTTAATATATACTCTTATTGTAAATAAGGACTTCCTGTGACTGACGGAATTTAGTGGGGCACCACAAGGGAGCAGGAAAATATATATTAGAAGTTAGTAAAAACTTTAAGCCGACCGTCTGGGCGCACACATCACTTAAATAGATGAGTGCGCCTTTTTCGTTTTATAAATGGAGGTTTACGAATGAAAAAAGTTGGAATTATTATGGGGAGCGATTCAGATCTTCCAGTAGTAAAAAAAGCTATCGACACACTAAGTGCACTTTGCATACCTTGCGAGGTGCACATTTTTTCTGCTCACAGAACACCTATCCAAGCTGCCGAATTTTCAAAGAATGCAAGAGCTAATGGATTTGGAGTAATCATTGCTGCAGCAGGAATGGCAGCACACTTAGCAGGAGCTATTGCTGCTAATACAACACTTCCAGTAATTGGAATTCCATGCAAGAGCACAAATCTTGATGGATTAGATGCGCTTCTATCTACAGTTCAAATGCCATCTGGTATTCCTGTAGCTACAGTAGCAATCGATGGAGCAAAGAATGCTGCATTATTAGCAGCAGAGATTTTATCTTTGTCTGATGATGAATTAGCAAAGAAGTTAGATGCACAAAGACAAGAAGGAGCAGATCAAGTTTTAGAAAAAAATGCCAAAATTGAGGCAGAGTTTAATAAATAGGAGAAATACTAACTATGCAAAAGACAGTTCAACTTTATGAAGGCAAAGCAAAAAAAGTTTATGCAACAGAAAATGAAGATTATGTAATCGTATCTTACAAGGATGATGCTACAGCATTTGACGGATTGAAAAAAGGTACAATTATGGGCAAAGGTGTTGTTAACAACAAGATGAGCAACTACTTAATGCAAGTTCTAGAAAAAGAAGGAATTAAAACACACTTTGTTGAAGAATTATCAGATAGAGAAACAGTTGTTAAAAAGGTTTCAATTGTTCCACTAGAAGTTATCATCAGAAACATTTCTGCTGGTTCATTTGCTAAGCGTTATGGTGTAGAAGAAGGTATCGTATTTGACGAACCAACAATTGAGTTCTCATACAAGAATGATGATCTTCATGACCCACTAATCAATGACTATCATGCAATCGCATTAAAGCTTGCTACAAAAGATGAAATTGAATTAATTAAGAAGATGGCATTCAAGGTTAACGAAGTATTAAAAGCTTACTTCATTAAGATTGGTGTTAAGTTGGTAGATTTCAAGTTAGAATTCGGTAGATTAAAGGATGGCACAATCGT
>CAMNMY010000179.1 GCA_946545105.1 uncultured Clostridia bacterium | reverse complement strand
TTTCCTGTATAAGAAAAATTCGTAAGCGTTAATGTAGAATTCTCCGGATTGTAAACTGCAGAACCAGAAGTAATATCAGTAGTATCTGAACTGTCTATAGTTAGGTTAGTACTAGTCACTTGTATGTCGCCAATCCATAGATTATAAGAAGTATCTGCATACGAAATATTAGATTCGCCCTTTTTAAATGAAATTGTTAAAACTAACGTACTGCATACAATTAGCATAATCATCAATAAAACAAACAATAATGTGCTTTTAGTTTTTGTGTTCATAGTGCCCTCATTTCATATAAATCATTTGTGTGTCACCACACAAACTAACGTACATTGAGTATATTATATACACGCAACATAAACGCGACACAAAACAAGATTGTTTCAAATAATCGCGCATGCTGGCAAGATTTATGTAATATTTGGCAAGCGCGCACACAAAAATATTAAAATTAACATGCAAATAAAATCGCATAAAAATGGAAAGAGTCCGGTACAATACCGAACTCTCCATAATTACTAGTTAATGCTATTTAGTCCAACTTTTTGGGTTCGTAGCAGGTTATGTCTTCTTTTTTGCTTTTCTCTTCTCTATTTATTGATCTATTGGATTATCTTCTACTTTTGCAGGTTCACTTTTTTCTTCATCATCATCCTTTTTACGCTTTATTATTAAAAGAATTAAAGAACAAACAACGATGATTGCTGCAATAGCAACAAAGGTCCACAATATTTTTGAATTATTAGAATCCTCGTAAACAAAGCCATTATCTGCCTTATCTGTTTTCCCTACAAATGCAAATTCAGATAATTTATCTACTTCTATAATCAAAGTCTTTCCATCTTCTGTAATTGTATAATCCTCTTTTCCTATTTCTAAAATGTCTCCTTCGTTATGAATGTGTAGTAAACGGAATTCTTTACCTTGCAATTCTTCTGGAATAGCCATAGAGATTTGTATCTTTTGGCCTTCTTTAATATCTGATGGTTGAATTTCTTCTTCAACGCCATTTGTTGTTCTAATTAGCTTAACTCCATAGATTGCAGAAATGTCTTCATCTTTAGCAACAAAGCCTTTTGCAAGATTAGCATAATTTGCATGTTTTGCTTCTACACTTAGTTCAGTCTTCACCTCGACTTTAACTTTAATGCTTACATCAAATTGAGTCTCTCCATCATCTATTACTACATTGATTTCATCTTGAGTTGGATCAACCAATATCCATTTAGCAATCACTTTCACATCAATGTTTTCTACTATATTGTAATTAGCGGTATCGCTTGGAGTATATTTTGCCTTAAATGTATTTTCTCCCCAATTATTAACTTCTTGAGTGCCATCCATCCAGCTAAAGCCATCAGGTAAAACTATACTGCTTATAGAAACTCCATATGCTACGTCAATATTTGTTGGTGTAGTATAGGTTGGAGTTGCTTTAGCAACTTCAATTGCTAAATTAATTGTTACTATATTATAGTTTTCAATATCTTCTGGAATAAATATTGCTTCGCATTCTCTATCCCCAGCATTACCGACTGTATTAGAAGCCTTCTTCCATGCCCAACCATCTGGTAAAACAACAGAAGATAGTAAATCTCCGTATGTTGCTTGAAGTCCTGTTGGCAATACATACGTAGGATCTGCTTTTAGAATTTCAAAGCTTACTTGAGCGGTAGCCTGCTCAATTGTTACTGTTGCTTTGTAGTTTCCAGCTGTTTTTACTGCATCTGCAGATACTTCTTCATTCCCTTTATAATATTTAATTACTGGGCTAACAAATGCTTCTAAATCATATTCATCTGCTATTATTGCGGCCTTTGCACTTCCATCGTATACTAAACTACCCTCTGGTGCATTTAGTGTTAATGTTAATCCGGATGTAATTGGACAATCTGCATTTTCACATTCTGCGGTAATAATTGCCCCATTTGCTTGATATTTAAATGAATGCTCATGCGCATACACACTAACTGGGATATCAATATCTGTCACTACATTGTAATTGCTTGTGTCTGCTGGAGTAAATTGTGCTTTAAATGTAGTATCTTGTTCAATATCTCCAACATTTATAGTTGAATCTTCCCATGCCCATCCATTTGGCAATGCTACATAAGATAAAGTCTTACCTTTTAGCGCTCTTATGCCTGTTGGCACTTCATATGTTGGGTTTGCTTTAGCAATGCCAAGCGTTACACTTGATTCTTGATATCCTTCAATATAATGATTATTTCCCGCAGCTGTAGCCCTTACAATTACTGTATAATCATCTACAGGTGCATTTGCAGAAATAGTTAATGTTGTGCCATCTATAGTGAAATAATTTACATCATTATTAGAACTGTCTTTTTGTCTTTGGATAGTATAGGTAACATCTCCTTCGTTGTTTTCTGCTTCAGCAATTGCGGTTGTTTGAGATATTGTTGAATATGTCGCCTCAATATTTTGCGCAGCTATATAAGTGATTGGATTTTCTTCTTTCCAAAGCGCATATAACGTAGTGTTTTGAGCAACTTCGAAAGAATCACCTGGTTGATATGTACTGCCATTTCCATTTGCCATAGTGTTCCAACCGCCG
>CAMNMY010000178.1 GCA_946545105.1 uncultured Clostridia bacterium | reverse complement strand
TATGCATCTTATGAAATCCAATTAAAGCCAGGAGATAAAATCTTCTTATATACAGATGGTATTCCAGAAGCAACAAATAAAGATTTGAAATTGTTTGGATTGGATAGAATGGTTGAGTCTTTAAATAAATATAAAGATGGCACACCTCAAGGTATTATTGAAGGTGTAAAAGCGGATGTTAATGAATTCGTTGCTGAAGCTCCTCAATTTGATGATATGACAATGCTATGTATTGAATATAAAGGCGGAACAAAATCAAATTCTATTGAAGTAGATGCAACCGATGAGAATTTAGATGTGGTTAATGACTTTATTAGACAATCAGTAAACAGCAAGTGCTCAGAAAAGACATTGAATCAAGTTTTACTTGTTGTGGAAGAGCTCTATATAAATGTTGCACATTATGCCTATAAGCCAGAAATTGGCAAAATAAAGATAGATACAGAAGTGAGTGATAATTTATTAAGAATTACTTTGACGGACTCTGGAAAGCCATATAATCCGCTTGAAAGACAAGACCCAGATATAACACTAGATGCAAAAGATAGAAAAATAGGTGGACTTGGCGTATTTATGTCAAAGAAGTTGGTAAACAAAATAAACTACGAAAGAGTAGATGAAAAGAATATTTTAGTATTGGAGAAAAAGTTTTGAGTAAATTAGATGATGCAATTAGATTTGCAATAGAGGCACATTCTGGACAAGTTAGAAAGTTGAGCAAGAATCCATACATCTTGCACCCACTTGAGGCTATGACGATTTGTGCCACAATAACAACGGATGAAGATGTGTTGTGTGCAGCAGTTTTGCATGATGTCGTTGAAGATGGCAATAGATCTTTAGATGAAATTTATAATAAGTTTGGAGCACGTGTTGCTGAACTTGTTAGTACAGAAACAGAAAACAAGCGTAGAGATCTACCTGCAAGCTTAACTTGGAGGTTGAGAAAAGAAGAAACTCTTGAAATGCTAAAAAATGCGCAAGACTTTGGCGTAAAGGTAATGTGGATGGGAGATAAATTATCTAATGTTAGATCGTTCTATGATGCTTATTTAAAACAAGGTGATGCGTTTTGGAATATGTTTAACCAAAAGGATAAGAAGGAACAAGCTTGGTATTATAGGGAAATATATAATGCCTTAAAGCCACATTTTCAAGGTACATTAGTGTTCCAAGAATTTGAACAAATATTATATGAGTTATTTGGTAAAGGAGAAATAGTAAAATGAGATTTGATATCAACGATAATAAATTAACAATTTATTTAGAGGGTAGAATTGATTCAAACAATGCGGTAGAAAGGGAAAATGAAATTTTTGATATTATTTCTAATAATCCTTATGAGAAATTGGTGTTAGATTTAGAAACACTAGAGTATATTTCTTCTGCCGGATTAAGAATTATTTTAAAAGTCAAAAAGCAAGAAGCAAATGTTGAATTAATAAATGTTAATACAGAAATCTATGATATTTTTGATATGACAGGCTTTGCTGAAATGATGACAATCAAAAAAGCATATAAGAAGATTTCAATAGAAGGTTGTGAAAAGATTGGTGAGGGCGCAAATGGTAGTGTTTATAGAGTAGATCCTGAGACAATCGTGAAAGTATATAAAAATCCAGATTCATTTGCAGATATCGAAAGAGAAAGAAAACTTGCAAAGAAAGCTTTTGTTTTAGGTATTCCAACAGCAATTTCTTATGAGATTGCAAAAATCGGAGACAACTATGGAACAGTATTTGAACTATTAAATGCAAAATCTTTTGCAAGCCTTTTAAAAGAGGATCCATCTAAAATTGATGAATATGTAAAATTGTATGTCGATCTTCTAAAGAAAATCCATTCAACAGTTGTTGACGATAACAGCTTTGATGATATGAGAGAAACCGCAATATCTTGGGCTATGTTTGATAAAGATTATTTGCCAAAAGAAATTGGAGATAAGTTGGTTGAACTTGTTAAAGCAGTACCTCATTCTACACATATGCTTCATGGAGATTACCATGTAAAAAATGTATTGATGCAAAACGGTGAAGTTTTGTTAATTGATATGGATACATTGTGTGTTGGTAATCCAATTTTTGAATTAGGTTCAATGTTTAATGCATATAAGGGATTTGCAGCTTTAAATGATAGTGTATCTTTGGCGTTTATGGGACTTCCAAGTGAAATATGCGTAGCATTCTGGAAAAAGACACTAAAAGCTTATCTAAATACTGACGATGAAAAAGTTATCAGTGAGGTTGAGGATAAAGCAAGAGTTGTTGGATATATGAGACTGTTAAGAAGATTAATTCGTCGTGGAGGAAATGATGGCGTATTTACAGAAAAGGATCTAGAGTTCTACAAGAAAAAACTAATTGAATTAGTTCCAACAATTGATTCTTTAAAGATATAAAATGAGGGACAAATAGAAAACGGCGTTTAGGTTAATTCCTGAACGCCATTTTTAATTATAACACAAAACATCAAAAATGTATAATCTTTAATATGGAGTGCTTTAATGTTATAATTATTATAAGATAAATAAATACGTAGGAGGTATAGGTTATGCGTATAGAAATAATAGAAAAGAACTACAGATTGAATCAA
>CAMNMY010000177.1 GCA_946545105.1 uncultured Clostridia bacterium | reverse complement strand
TGTGTTAAGCTTTGCAATCTCATATCCATGATTGCGTTTGCTTGCTTTTCACTTAATTCAAACTTGTTCATTAAGTTTTGAACACCAGTTTGTCTATCTTGAGATGCCTTAATTGTCTTAATTACTTCATCAATATTATTTAATGCCTTCATTAAGCCTTCTAAGATATGAGCTCTTTCGCCGGCTTTATCCAAATCGTACTTTGTTCTTCTTTCAATAACTGACTTTTGGTGTTTAACATATTCTTCAAGAATTTGTTTTAAGTTCAAAATTCTTGGAGTTCCATCAACCAATGCCAACATAATCATAGAGAATGATGTTTGTAATTGTGTTTGCTTATATAAATGGTTAAGAACAACTTGTGGAACTGCATCTTTCTTAATATCGATAACAACTCTAATACCATGTCTGTCTGAGTGTTCCTTAATATCTGCAATACCTTCAATCTTCTTTTCTCTAACTAAGTTAGCAATACTTTCTATTAATTGAGATTTAATTACTTGATATGGAATTTCTGTAATAATTAATGAGCTTCTTCCGTTTTCATCCTCTTCGATGTCAACTTTAGATCTAATAATACAGTTTCCCTTACCTGTTCTATATGCATCTTCAACGCCCTTATTCTTTAGAATCATGGCTCCTGTTGGGAAGTCTGGTCCTTTAATATATTGCATTAATTCGTCAATTTCAATATCTGGGTTATCTAATAATGCTATAGTACCATCAATTACTTCATTTAAGTTATGTGGTGGAATAGATGTAGCCATACCTACGGCAATACCATCTGAACCATTAACTAGTAAGTTAGGGAATCTTGATGGTAATACAACTGGTTGTTGACGAGTGTCATCGAAGTTTGGATAGAACTCAACTGTGTTCTTATCAATATCTCTAACCATTTCATCAGCAATCTTACTCATTCTAGCTTCTGTATAACGATAAGCAGCTGCGCCATCGCCGTCTACAGAACCGAAGTTTCCGTGTCCATCAATAAGTGGGCATCTAATTGAGAAATCTTGAGCAAGTCTAACCATTGCATCATAAACTGAACTATCACCGTGTGGGTGGTATTTACCTAAAACGTCACCGACAACGGCAGCACACTTTCTAAATGGCTTATCTGATGTTAATCCTTGTTCTTGCATATCGAATAGGATTCTTCTATGTACTGGCTTTAAACCATCTCTTACATCTGGAATTGCTCTTGATACATTTACCGCCATAGCATAGGCAATAAATGATTTTTTCATTTCTCCGTCTAGTTCAATATCTACTATCTTAGAATTCTCAAGCATTTCTGCTACAGATTTCTTTGGTGTATCATCTCTCTTTTTCATTTTTGCCTCCTACTATACATCCAAGTCTTTAACTAGAGTTGCGTTGTTTTCGATGAAGATTCTTCTAACTTCTGGATCATCACCCATCAACATCTCAACAGTTTCTGCTGCTTTTTCAGCGTCTTGAACAGTAATTCTTAATAATGTTCTTCTTTCTGGGTCCATTGTTGTTTCCCATAATTGCTCTTTATCCATTTCTCCAAGACCTTTGTATCTTTGAATATCTGCTTTTCTATCAATACTTACTAGATAATCCTCTAATTCTTGATCTGAATAGAAGTAATGTTCTTCTTTTGAACCCTTCTTTGTTGCCTTGAATAGAGGTGGTTGAGCAGCATATAAGTGACCTTCTTCAATAATTGGTCTCATGAACTTGAAAATAAATGTAATTAACAATATTCTAATATGGCTACCATCGACATCGGCATCGGTCATTGAAATAATCTTGTCATATTTTAACTTTGATGTATCGCACTTAGAGATAACTCTTCCTGATTCATCAACTTGATCAATACCACAACCGAAGGCTGTAATCATATTTTTGATTTCTTCAGAAGATAAAGCTCTTGCAAGTGTTGCCTTTTGTACGTTTAGAATTTTACCTCTTAAAGGAAGAATAGCTTGGAATCTATTATCTCTACCTGTCTTTGCTGTACCGCCGGCTGAATCACCCTCTACTAGATAGATTTCGCATTCTTTAGCATTCTTAGATGTACAATCAGCTAACTTTCCTGGTAGTCCAGAGAAATCATTTAAGATTTCCTTTCTCATTGTCTCTTGAACTTTCTCTGCAGCTTCTCTTCCCTTCTTAGCTAAAATAGCCTTTGTAACGATTAAAGTTCTTGCCTTAACGTTTTCCTCAAGGTATGCACCAAATTCCTCTTCTAGAGCCTTTGATACAACTTGTCTAATACCTGGAGTTCCTAACTTAGTTTTAGTTTGCCCTTCAAATTGTGGACCTTCTAATTTTACAGAAATAACAGCAACTAAACCTTCTCTTGTATCGTCGCCCTTTATTTCTTCGTTGTCTTTTAGGTATTTCATCTCATAAGCATAGTTTCTAATCATCTTTAATAGAGAGAATTTGAAACCTTCTAAGTGTTGTCCACCTTCAACAGTATTTATATTATTGGCAAATGTTAAAATCTTTTCTGAATATCCACCATTGTATTGAAGTGCTATTTCTACTTCGTACTTCTTTGTTGTGCCATGATCTGAGAATGTTCCAGATTTTGTAAAATAGAATGGTTTATCCTCTGGGA
>CAMNMY010000176.1 GCA_946545105.1 uncultured Clostridia bacterium | reverse complement strand
ACATTTAATTGTTGTTGATTTCCCTGCACCATTTGGGCCTAAGAAACCAAATACTTCGCCTTCTTCAACCTCAAATGAAATATCATCTACTGCTAGTTTTTCACTGTTCTTGTATCTCTTAGATAGATGATTAATTTGCAATAATGCCATAATTATTCTCCTTTTTTATTCTCAACTTTATTTTTCTTTTCCACTTTGGCTCTCACCAAATATTTTTCCGCCCCATTTTTAGATGGTTCGTAAATTTTTTCATCTTTAATATTGTCTGGTAGGTATTGTTGTTCTACCCAACCACCATAATCATGTGGATATTTATATCCTGTAATCTTTTCATTTTTATATGCTGGCTCTTGTAGATAGAAAGGCACTGGGCCATTCTTTGTTTCTTGAACCAACTTTTCTGCTCTATATTCGGCAACTTCAACTGAATTTGATTTAGGAGCTTCGGCTACATATATAGCAGCTTCTAAAAGAATCTTTCTTCCTTCAGGCATTCCGATATTTTGGAAAGCAGTTAGCGCTGATGTAGCGACAACTAACGCATTTGGATCTGCCATTCCAACATCTTCAACCGAATGAATAATACATCTTCTTGCAATCAATAATGGATCACATCCAGCATCTAATAATCTTGTAGCCCAATAAACGGCAGCATCTGCATCTGAGCCACGCATAGATTTAATGAATGCGGAAATCATATCGTAATATAGTGAATCGTCGATATCAATAACTTGCTTTTGAGAAGATTGTTGAGCAACTTCTAAATCTACATGAATAATTCCATCTTTATCTGGATCTGTACTTAGAACTGCAAGCTCTAGAGAATTTAGTGCATTTCTTGCATCACCATTTGCGGCAAATGCCATATGCTTTAGAGCATCTTCAGAAACATCTGTCTTATAATTTCCTAATCCCTTTTGTTTATCTTGAAGTGCTCTCTTTAAAAGCTTAATGATATCCTTATCTTCAATCTTTTTAAATTCAAAAACTCTACAACGTGAAACAATAGCTCTTGTCATAGAAACAAATGGATTTTCTGTTGTTGAACCAATGAATATAATTGAACCATTTTCAATAGCTTCTAAAACACAATCTGATTGTGCTTTATTCCATCTATGGCATTCATCCAATAAAAGGTATGTTTTTCTACCATACATTTGAAGATTGTATTTTGCCTTCTCTATTGCGTCTTTTGCATCAGAAACGCCAGATGATACAGCATTTAGTTTTATAAAATCTGAAGATGTTGTATTTGCAATAATATTTGCAAGTGTTGTTTTACCACAACCTGGACCGCCGTAAAAAATACAACTACCAAGTGTACCAGTTTTAATTGCACGTCTTAATAAAGAATTGTTACCAACAATATGTTCTTGACCAACAAAATCGTCTAATGATGTTGGTCTCATCCTGTCGGCTAATGGCGCCATATCTCTTGTTGCGTAATCAAATAACGAATCCATAACTAAAAATATATTAGCATAATATATATTAATTTTCAATGCGCGCGTTTTTAAATAGGACGAAAATGGCATCAAAAAACCGCCTCTTATCGAAGCGGTCTTTAAATCGTAAAACATCTGGTTTTATTTTGTCATCTTTTCTTGCTTAACCTTGTGGTCAATAACATGACGAGATGCAAGTTCGTTGTGAATATCTTCTAAAGAAATACCCATTTGAATCATTAGAACTAAAACGTGATATGTTAAATCTGAAATTTCGTATATTGTTTCAGCCTTATCGTCATTTTTAGCAGCTACGATAACTTCTGTAGATTCTTCACCAACTTTCTTTAGGATTTTATCTAATCCCTTTTCAAATAGATATGTTGTGTAAGAACCTTCTTTCTTTTCAATTTTTCTTCCTCTAATTAATTCCAATAAACCTTGTAGAGAAAATTCATGTAAATCTTCTGATTGATAAACAACATTATCTGCAAAGCAAGAATCATTACCAAGGTGGCAAGCTGGACCATCCTTTTCTACCAATACTTCAAGAGCATCTTTATCACAATCAGCTGTGATTGAAACGATGTGTTGATAATTACCGCTTGTTTCGCCCTTTAACCATAGTTCTTGTCTAGATCTACTCCAAAAACAAGTTAATCCCTTCTCCATAGAAATCTTTAAACTTTCCTTGTTCATATATGCAAGAGTTAATAGCTTTTTTGTCTTAGCATCAATAACAACTGCTGGGATTAATCCTTTTTCATCAAATTTTAATTCATCAATGTTTATCATATTTCACCTCATAGACGAACAGATATTCCGTTCGCTCTTAATTCCTCTTTTAATTTGTTTATATTAACTTCTCCAAAATGGAAAATTGAAGCTGCAAGTCCAGCATCTACCAAAGGTAGAGTTTTAAACAACTTTATAAAATCTTCAACACATCCAGCACCGCCAGATGCAATAACTGGAACTGATACAGCATTACATACAGCATCCAACATTTCTAAATCGAATCCTTTTTTAACGCCGTCTGTATCAATTGAATTTAAGCATACTTCACCTGCGCCATTATCTACGCAACGCTTAATCCATTCAACTGCTTCCATACCAGTATTTTCTCTTCCACCTTTTGCAAATACTGGTATGGAAGCAGTTGAATG
>CAMNMY010000175.1 GCA_946545105.1 uncultured Clostridia bacterium | reverse complement strand
ACAATCGCTATCGTCCAAAAGGTATTCAACTTCAGTGAAATCGCATCATTAATGGGTATTTCTTGGGGTGCTTTAGCTGGCGCGTTCCTAGCTCCATTTATGTTCGGTCTATATTGGAAGAAGGTTACAAAGTCTGCAGTTTGGTCAAGCTTTGTTGTTGGCTTAGCAATTATGATCTTCTCTTTAATCTACAAATTGTCTGGATGGAATTTCTTAAATGTAACATTCTCATCTGGAGAAGTTCTAAATCTTGCAAATGCAGTTGTAGCTGGTGCCATTGCTATGATAGTTACAATTATCATTGTTCCAATCGTATCTATTTGCACATATAGACTTGAGGTTAAGAAAGGTATTTTAAATCCAGCAAAAGTTAACGAAATATTCACATGCTATACAGGAAAAGTTATCGCTAGCGCTACAGATGCTATCGGTGAAAAGGTAGAAGAACCACTACCATACGTTTAATATTTATTCGTTTATATTTGGCCTTAGGCGTACAGCCTGAGGCCTTTTTTTATTAAATATATTGCGCACTTGGCATAATTAATAGTATTATTTTTATATTATTATTTAAAGGAACGTGACTAAAAATGGAAGTTAAAGCTGGAAACATTGTTGCTTTTGTCCTATATTTCATGTTGGTTATCGGTATTGGAATATTCTTCTACCTACACGACAGAAGAAATAGCGGAGAAAAGAGTTTCTTCTTAGGTGGAAGACAAATGGGCGGTATGGTTGCTGCCCTATCTGCAGGCGCATCAGATATGAGTGCTTGGGTATTAATGGGTCTTCCTGGATCAATATATTTATATGGTATTGGTCAAGTATGGATTTCAATTGGTCTTTTAATTGGAACGATATTAGCTTGGTTCTTGGTAGCTCCAAGACTTCGTAGATATTCAATTCTTGCAAAAGATTCAATTACTATCCCACAATATTTAACAAATAGATTCTTATCTTCAAGCAAATCTCTTCAAGTAATTTGCGCATCAATCTTTATCATTGTATATTGCGTATATGGAGCTTCAAGTATTTCTGCTTGTGGAACATTGTTTAAAACTCTATTTAATTTAGATGAAAGAATAGGTATGACAATTGCTACTATTATCATTATTGCATATGTATTTTTGGGCGGATTTAATGCTGTTTGTTGGACAGACTTTTTACAAGGTATGTTGATGCTAGCAGCTTTGATGATTACACCTATTGTCGCAGCAATTATGCTAAAAGTAGATGGAGCACAATTCCCTGGTACAATTCCAGATAATTATTACAATCTTCTTTCTTCTGGAAAGTTCGATTGGGCAAGTATTTCAAACATCTTAACTGGACTTGGCTGGGGACTTGGATATTTTGGTATGCCTCATATTATCGTAAGATATATTGCTATTAAATCAGAAAAGGAAATGAAGAAATCAAGAATCATTGGTATTTCATGGACTGCTCTA
Organism: uncultured Clostridia bacterium; assembly: GCA_946545105.1. Next base: position 1,164 of record CAMNMY010000175.1, on the reverse strand, counting down.
ATTCTAATCATGGCATCAGTTGTTGGTATTGTTGGAAGAAAATTCTTAGGCGACGAATTAACATCTTCATCTTCAACAGTATTCGTTAAGATGGCTTCAACTGTATTCCCTGTATTTATTGGTGGTGTTATTATTACAGCAATTTTAGCAGCATCAATGTCTACAGCTGATTCTCAATTACTTGCATCATCTTCAGCCTTTGCTTCAGACGTTTATAAAACATCTATAAACAAGCACGCTACAGATAAGCAAGTTTTATGGGCAGGTAGAATTATTGTCGTTGTTATATCTTTGGTAGCATTCGGTATCGCAATGCTTGGATACGGCGATCAACCAATCGTTAAAGCATTCGCAACTATTATGACTTTAGTATCTGCTGCATGGGCAGCATTTGGTGCCGCATTTGGACCAGTTATCATCTTGTCTTTATTCTGGAGAAGATTAAACTATAAAGGTGCTGTTTCTGCGATCATTGCTGGTTTTGTAGTTGACGTATTATGGATGTTCTTGTTCAATTACGAATACTATAGTGGAACAAGTGCTATTTTCAATACTGGCTTATATGAAATCATTCCAGGATTCATTGTAGGTATTGCTACTGCAATTGGAGTATCTTTATTAACAGAGGCTCCATCAGATGAAGTTTTAGCTTTGTTTGACAAAGTAACTAACGCTAAAGCTGTTGAAGTTGAAAACGGCGAAGTAGTTATAAAATAGAATTTATTATAATTCGATATAATGTGGGATTATGGCTTCATAATCCCCATTTTTATTTCTAAACCCATTTGGGATAACACCAAGTTGTATAAAACCTAAATCTTTATATAAATTTAGTGCAACTTGATTGCTTGCCACAACGGCATTAAATTGCAATATTTTAAAGCCATAAGCCTTTGCCCTATTTAGACAATCTTTAACAAGCATACGCCCAATTTTAAGGCCACGCGCGCGCTTAGTAACTGCATATGAAGCATTACATATGTGAGAACAACGCCCTACGTTGTTTGGATGCAAAATATATAGGCCCAAAACTATATTGGTCTCTTTATCTATTGCTAATATTGTTGCAGTTTGAGAATTAAAAAAAGTAATGGACTCATCAAGTTCCATTACCTTATCTTGAGGAAAAGCATCGCCTGCTTCTACGATTTCATTCCATATAGC
>CAMNMY010000174.1 GCA_946545105.1 uncultured Clostridia bacterium | reverse complement strand
CGATATCAATTTCTACATCTTCAACTTCTGGTAATACAGCAACTGTAGCTGTAGATGTATGAACTCTACCTTGTGATTCTGTTGCAGGAACTCTTTGTACTCTATGAACTCCACTCTCAAATTTTAATTTTGAGAATGCGCCAGCACCAGAGATTTGGAATGTACATTCTTCAATACCACCAAGTTCGTCTAATTCAACGTTAACTTCTTCGTATTTCCATCTCTTTCTTTCTGCATATCTTCTATACATTCTTAATAGTTCAGCACCAAATAAAGCAGATTCTTCACCGCCAGCAGCTGCTCTAATTTCAACGATAACGTTCTTTTGGTCATGTGGATCAACTGGAAGTAATGCAAGCTTTAATTGTTGAGTTAATTCCTCAAGCTTTGCTTTTCCTTCTTTAAATTCTTCTTTAGCCATTTCAGCAAGTTCGTCATCACCATTCATCATTTCTTTGCACTCTTCAGTATTCTTTTGAACTGCTAAATATTGATTATATAAATTAACAGCTTCTTCTAGTGAAGCATGTTCCTTAGCATATTCTCTCCATACTTTTTGGTCTGCAATAATTTCTGGGTCAGCTAACATTTCTGTAAGCTTGGCGTATCTTTCGGCCATTAAACGTAATCTTTCAAACATAAACTATTTCTCTCTCTTTGCTACTAAAATTCTATCGATGCCTTCTAAATCTTTGCGAATATCTACTTTATAAGAATCAGTAAACATATTTGCAATATCTTTGGCTTCGTTTTCACCGCATTCAAAAAGCATATAACCACCAACATTTAGGTAATCACTTGCCTTTTCTACGATTCTCCTATATAAAGTTAATCCATCTTTGCCACCATCTAGGGCTACCATTGGATCAAAATCTTTCACTTCTTTATCTAGAGTTGGAATAATATCTGATGGAATATAAGGTGGGTTTGCTGTAATAACATCAAATGTGCCCTTGATATTCTCATATAAATCGCTCTCTACAAGTTCCACATCAGCCTTATTAAATTCTACATTTTGCTTAGCAACTATAAGGGCCTTTGCAGATATATCTGAAGCAACAACATGAGCTCCTGTTTCTTTAGAAACAGCAATAGCAACACATCCGCTTCCTGTACATAAATCTAAAACTTTAGAATCTTTCTTTACTACTTTTAATGCTTCTTCAACTAGATTCTCTGTTTCAACTCTTGGAGATAAAACATCTTCATTAACATTTATTGTGTAACCACAAAAATCTGTATTGCCAATCACTTTCCAAAGTGGCATACCTGTTAATCTCTTTTCTAAGATTTTGTTTGCTTCATCAAGTTGAGATTGAAGAATGAATTTTTGAAGTGGAAGTTCACTTCTCTTAATACCCATAGCAATAGATAAAATCCATTCTACTTCTGATGAATCAGCATTTGTCTTTTTTAATTTTTCTTCGATATCTCCTCTAACTTTGCTTAGAGATACTTTGATATCAAATTTTTGCTCTTTTGTTGTTGGATCATTATCCATTTGTTGGGCTGTCTTAAAAGCAACAATAGCAACTTCAACCATATCGTCTGTTGGTTCTTTTGTTGTTAACTTTTGTAGAAGAAATCCTGGCATCTTTAATAATCTAACGAACCAGTTATCAAACTTAGCTAGGAATTTTAAAACTTCATAAGAAACACCGGCAATAAATGGAATTAAAGCAAGTTTAATTAGGAATCTAATTCCATTGTTTTGGAAAATGTCTAAACCTGTTAATGCTAGTAATGCATTAACTATTGCTAAAATCAAAATACTAACAGCCATTACGATAAACATGAATGTAGTTCCACATCTATCATGGAATGTTGTCATCTTTTGAGCATTTTCAACTGTAAGTTCCATATCATGTTCATAGCAGCTTATTGTTTTATGTTCTGCACCATGATACATATATGTTCGCTTAACATCAGGCATTAAGGTTGTCAATCCAATATAAGCAATGAATATGCCCATACGAATTGCACCTTCCATTAGACCTATAAGAAGATTTACCCATGGAATAGAGATATCAATATTTGCAAGTTTTATGATAAGTCCTTCAATTGCATTAGGAAGGAAAACAAATAAAAAAACTGATAAAGCTATTCCAAGAACCACAGATATTGCCATAACAATACTGTAGACATCAACGCCGAACTTTTTAGAAAGCCATTTTTCAAACTTTCCAGGTTCTGCATCTTCTCCGAATACTTCACCAGATCTCATTAAATTCTTCATACCAATAACCATAGAACTTATGAAATTTAAGAATCCTCTGATAACTGGTATTCTGAATAGGATATTCTTTTCTTTTACAGGCTTAACATAGCTACTTTCGACAACAATCTCACCTTTTTCGTTTCTTACGGCCGTAGCAACAGACTTGGTGCCTCTCATCATAACACCTTCAATAACTGCTTGGCCTCCGATTGACGTTGTCTTCTTTCTCAATTTAATGCCCTCTTTTTGAAAAAAGGTGCAAGATAAATATAACCTTGCACCCAACTATCACTATAATTTTTTAATTAGTCAAGATTGTAGCGCTTCTTGAACTTATCAATTCTACCACCGGCATTTACTTGCTTTTGCTTACCAGAATAGAAAGGATGACACTTGCTGCAAACTTCAAC
>CAMNMY010000173.1 GCA_946545105.1 uncultured Clostridia bacterium | reverse complement strand
TTCTTTCTTGAAGAATTGCTTAATCTTAGATTTTGCAGATGGCGTGATAACAATATTTAGCCAATCTCTTGATGGACCTTTTGATGCATTAGATGTAATTACTTCTACGACATCGCCATTTTCAAGTTTCGTAGAAACTGGCACCATCTTATTGTTAATCTTTATACCCACACAGTGATTTCCAACTTCTGTGTGTACGTTATATGCAAAGTCAATACCAGTAGATCCGTTTGGTAAATTAAATACATCGCCCTTTGGAGTAAATACAAACACTTCATCTGCATACAAGTCAATCTTTACCGAATCAAGGTATTCTTTTTCGTTTGCAGCTTCGTTTTGAAGCTCCATAACGCCTCTAATCCAAGCAAGTTTCTTATCATCAATTGTTTGAGATGAACCAGTCATACCTTGCTTATATTTCCAGTGTGCTGCGATACCGTATTCAGCTATCTTATGCATTTCCTTTGTTCTGATTTGAATTTCAAATGGAGATCCATAGTTAGCAATTACCGTTGTATGTAATGATTGATATAAATTTCCTTTAGGTACTGAAATATAATCTTTAAAACGCCCTGGAAGTGGTTTCCATTTAGCATGTACCGCACCTAAAACCGAATAACATTGCTTTACATCATCTACGATGATTCTCATAGCAATCAAATCATAGATTTGTTCAAATGTTTTTCCGCTTTTCAATTTTCTATAAATGCTATAGAAATGCTTAGGTCTTCCATTAACTTCGCCCTTAATTCCTAGCTCTTTCAATAAAGCTTTAATATCTTTTGTGATATTTTCAACGAATTCTTGACGCTCAGATTTAGATTGAGCAACTTTTTCTGCGATATAGAAATAATCTTCAGGATATAGATATCTTAAGCAAAGATCCTCAAGTTCTCCCTTGATACTTGAGATTCCTAATCTTGCAGCAATTGGCGCATAGATTTCAAGCGTTTCTTTAGCTATACGCTTTTGAGCAGCTTCGTCTTTAAACGCTAGGGTTCTCATATTATTCAATCTATCTGCAAGCTTGATAATAATAACTCTTATATCATTGAACATTGCTAAGAACATTCTTCTTAGGTTCTCTGCTTGTTCTTCTTCTTTTGTCTTGAAATTTAATTTACTTAACTTTGTTACGCCTTGAACCAAAAGCAAAACTTCAGGGCCAAATTCTTCGGAAATTTCTGTATCTGTAATGCTTGTATCTTCGATAACATCGTGTAATAGCGCAGCAATAATTGTATCTGCATCCATGCCTAGATCTACAAGGATTGATGCAACCCCAAGTGGATGGATAATATAATCTTCACCAGATTGTCTCTTTTGGCCTTTATGCGCTGTTTTTGCAAAGAAATAAGCTCTGCGTATTTTTTGCGCATTATTTTCTACGTAAATATCTTGGATTTTATTTAGAAACTCAGTTTCAATATCAATATCCAACTAGCTTATCCCTCGATTATTAGATTATAGAGACGAGAGTTTTTTATTGGATTTTTAACATTCTTTTGAAGCTTTAATGTTTTCTCTTCTTTTGTAAGGATGCCCAAATCCATAAAAATACATATCGCAACTATAAAATTATTATAATTAATATTTAAGGATTTTTCAATATCGACATACATTTCATATATGCTGATTTTTGGGCTATTTGCTAACAATTTTTGTATTTCAAGATAAATCTTGCCAAGTGTTTGATACTCGAGCAAATTGTCTTTTACAAGTTTAATTCCATTCCCATTTTCTACATAAAATACATTGCAATCTTTATTCAACTTCAAAATATCAATATAGCCTAAAGATATTGGTCTATCTAAGAATACAACGTTCTTATATTGAGACAAATCTGCACTTTCATCAATATCAAAATATATTGCATTGTTTGGACATGGAGATTCAATAAAATATGAATTCTTTACGATTTCTTTATCACAAGCCTTTATAAATTCTTCAAAGGTATCCTTTGCATAGCAAATATATGCAGTTGTATAATCATTTCCCTTTATTAGATTTAACGCCCCGTTCAAATCAATTTTTGCAGGATGGAATATACTCGTATCTGGATATAGCGCTGTTGTAACATAGTTTGTTATTAGTGAATTATCAAAAGATACGCACTTGATATCCATAAGTATTGCTTGAGCTGTTTCAAAATTGTTGTATCTATTAACACTTAGATTGAAGATTACTTTCTTTTCTACTTGGCTATTTAATATATCTAACTTATCTATTAGATAAAAACCAACCATTTGGAACTTACCTTTCTTATATTGAATATGAGGAGAAGAAGGATTAATTGGCTTAAATCCAATATTCCCAATAGTTGCAGCAAACAATGGCTTTTGATTACCTTGGCCAAATGGTTCTAACATTTCAAGTTCTTTTGCAACTTTTAAATAATCCTTCACTTCAGATGAATCAAAATATGTTTCATCAGATTGAAGTAGGACTTCATTTGAATAATTCTCTTTAAAGTATTTATTTAAATCAATTTTGAATTGTTCAAGGTTTTCTTTATCTAAAGATAGACCGCAAGCCTGCGAATGACCGCCAAATCCGGCTAATGAGCCACTTGAAGCTTTTACACACTCAAATATATTAACGGATTCAATTGAACGCCCTGAGCCCTTTAAAA
>CAMNMY010000172.1 GCA_946545105.1 uncultured Clostridia bacterium | reverse complement strand
GGAAAAGGCAGCTACAATAGCATTAAATACTATAGAGAATTATTTTAACGATAACCCTAAGTCGGGTATTAAAACTGTTGAATTTGACTTATATGGCGAAGAAGCATGTAATGCATTTGATAAAGCAGCTAAGGAAAGTGTAATTAGGAAATATGTATAAAACAATTTACTAAAACAATTAAATTAAATAATTTTGTTGACATTTTTATAATAATATATTACATTTAATACTACGAAAACGACTTCAGAGGGAAGAAGGGAGGCGAAATAAGGATATGGCAACAGTTAAAGTTGGAGAAAATGAAAGCCTAGATAGTGCTATCAAGAGATTCAAGAGAAAAATTGCTCGTGATGGTGTTATTAAAGAAATCAAATCTCGTCAAGAATACAAAAAGCCAAGCGTAAAGCGCAAGGAAAAATCTGAAGAAGCTCATAAGAGAATGTACAAGTCTTAATTTTAAGGCAAGTCATAGAGAGAGAATCAAAGGCAATCGTAACAGATTGCCTTGTTTCTTTTTATAGTGTTGTAGAATTTTCTTATTTAATATATAATTATTAAATGTAAGTGTTAGCGGCAAGCTACGGGGAGTAGACAAGTCGTAGGGATAGGCTAAAGGCAAGTCATAGGGAGGACTGAATGAAGCTTAACAAATTCTTGATAACCTTGGTGGTTATTATTCTATGCGTAGGATGTTTTGCATTGGTTGGATGTAAAAAGAAAGAAGCTCAACCAAGCGGCGATAATTATCCAGTTGTACAAGATACAGCTAAGGTTAATGTATATATCGCAAACGAAGTTATAACAACACAACAAGAATTTGACCAAAATGGAACATTTGCAAAATATAGCTGTGAATATGACTCAATTAAGAATGCAGAAGAGGGATTATTGACATTCTTTGATATGCAAGATCCAAAGATTGAGTATACGTTTAATGGCAACTATTATGAAAAAGTAGGAAGTATTGTAATAAGTGAAACGGAAAAGAATAGTTCAGACATTTATAGAATTACAGTATTTACTACAATAAAAGCAGATCAAGATACAACAGCATCTGCAAAAATAATAAAATACGGTAATTACACTTTAGTAAATACAAATAAAGCATATGACGAATTAACTTTTGAAGAAGGATGCTTATATGTAATTGCTAAGGTAAAATATTAATAAAGTAGAGGTAGGTTAATTATGGCAAGAAGAAGAGGTGGTAGCGTTCTAGGTAAAGTTTTAGGATTCCTAGTTATCGTTATTATGATTGTTATGATTGTTGGTGCAGTATTAATGTTCTTTGTAGCACCAAGCGCAGACAAAGTAGAAAATAAGTATAAAGCTGATGACGACAATGTATCAGTTGTAGTAGCTGGCAATATTGGCGGCGGAATAATTGATATTAACGCTGGTAAGATGGCTGCAGCAGCTGCATTATTTATATATGGATATAAAAATGATACAGTTGTAGATGGAGTAACAGAAACAGCAACAATTTATTATCAAGTAAAAGATGGAGATAATACAATAACATATTCTGCTATTGTAATTTACTTTAAGAATATCTCTGATGCAAACAAAGCAAGAGATGGCGTAAAAGATAAAGCAAAAGAAGATGGCAAGATTGCTATGTTTAGAGGTAAGGCTCTAGTTTTAGGTGATAAGAAAGCAGCGTTAAAGTATTACGCAGTTTTATTCTAAGATAACTTAGGGGAAGTTAATGCTTCCCCTTATTTTTATGAAAGTATTAAAAAAAGATATTAACATTTTTGATTCCCTAGAGTGCGGACAAATCTTTAGATTTAAAAAGATAGACGAAAACACGTATAACGTGTGTTCAATGGATAAGATTGCTTTAATTAAAGACCGTGGGAATTATTATGATGTTAAAACAGATAACGAAGAATACTTTCATGATTTTTTTAATTTAGATCTTGATTACAGGCAAATCCTGGGGGAATTAAGGAACAACAAGTTCTTAAAAGATGTTATTCCAACGGATTGTATTCCGCTAAGAATTCTACGCCAAGATCCTTTTGAGATGATAATCTCGTTCATTATATCTGCAAATAATAATATACCGAGAATAAAGGGCATTATAGAGCGATTGTGTGAAGGGGATGGGGAATTAACCAAAGATGGTATTTATGCCTTTCCTTCAGCGGATAAACTAGCCAAGCGAGATGTTCAATATTTTGAATCAATAGGATGTGGATATAGGGCACCATATATTTTAAAAACAACTCAAGACATTGCTTATGGTAGATTTGATGTAAATGCTATAAAAGCATTGGATACAGAAAATGCAAGAAAGAAGTTAATAGAACTGGCTGGAGTTGGGCCAAAGGTAGCAGATTGCATATTGCTATTTGGATACAATAGATATGATGTATTTCCTGTAGATACTTGGATTAAGAAAGTATATGCAGATTTATTTAAGAAAGATAATACCGTTGATGGTATGAGAAAAGATTTTATAAAAGAATTTGGAGAATTTGCAGGTATTGCACAGCAATATTTGTTTTATGCTAAACGAGGATAATCCAGGGACAGTTTAACAACTATACCAAGAATTATATTTAAATTAGAAATCGTGAAAAAACTAAGCTGGCGGCAGCTTAGTTTTTTATTGGCAGGTCATTAGTTTA
>CAMNMY010000171.1 GCA_946545105.1 uncultured Clostridia bacterium | reverse complement strand
GGAATGGAATATGAAGTTGAATTCTATTCTCCAGAAGTTAATGGTAAAGTAAAGAGCGGTATTATCAAGAAAGAATTAACATCTAAACCATGTGCTGATAAAAAGAAAAAAGGAACAAAAGTTACATTCTTACCAGATGAAAGAGTGTTCAAGCAAGAAAAGTTTGATTTTGAAATAATTAGAAAGAGAATTAAAGACCTTGCATTTCTAAATGCAGGTATGAAGATTTCTGTTACAGATCATAGACAATTAACAGAATCTGGAAAGCCAAAGACAAAGTCTTATTGTTATAAGGGTGGTCTTTCAGACTTCGTTCAATATTTAAACGAAGGAAAAACAGTTCTATATCAAACGCCAATTACTCTTGAAAAGAAGCAAAACAATTTCTATGTATCATTGTCTATGCAATTGACAGATACATACAGCGAAAATATTTATAGTTATGTTAATAACATTCCAACAACAGAAGGTGGTACACATGAAGTTGGATTTAAATCTGCTTTAACAAAGGCGCTAAACGATTTTGGTAGACAAAAGAATTTAATAAAAGAAAAGCAAGAAAATTATTTGGGTGAAGATTTTAGAGAAGGTCTTACTGCAGTTTTATCTATCAAAATGCAAAACGTTCAATTTGAAGGACAAACAAAGACAAAGCTTGGTAATCCAGAAGCAAGAACCGTCGTTGAAGGTTTATTAACAGATGCTATTAAAGATTATTTAAACAACAAAGCTAAAAAAGATGTAATTGATGCAATATTCAATAAAGCAGCACTTGCTATGAAGGCAAGAACAAAATCTGCAGAAGCTAAAAATATTGCAAGAGCTATTAAATCAAATGGAACATCATCATTAGTAGGTAAGTTATCTGGATGCTCAGGAAAGAAGCCAGAGTTAAATGAATTGTTTATCGTAGAAGGTGATTCTGCCGGTGGTTCAGCAAAACTTGGAAGAGATCCAAAAACTCAAGCAATTTTACCTTTGAAAGGTAAGCCACTAAATGTTGAAAAATGTAGAGTTGCTGATATTGTTAAAAATGATGAATTGATTTCTTTAATTAATGCATTAGGTGCAGGATTTGATAAAGATTTCAATATAAAGAATTTGAAATATCATAAGATTATTATCTTAGCCGATGCCGATGAAGATGGCGGACATATTAGATCAATTCTTTTAACATTCTTCTTCAGATATATGAAGGAATTGATTACAAATGGAAATCTATTTGTTGGTATGCCACCTCTATATAGAATTACAGATAAAAACGGCGTTAGATATGCTTACGATAATGTAGAACTTCAAAAGCTTTTAGAAACAGCAGCTAAAGGTTACAAATTAAATAGATATAAGGGTCTTGGTGAAATGAACCCATCTCAACTTTGGGAAACAACTATGGATCCAAAGCGCAGAGCGCTTATGAAAGTAACAATTGAAGATGCAGCAGAAGCTGATCACTTAATCACAACCTTGATGGGAGAAGAAGTTGGCCCAAGAAAGGAATACATTTATGAATACGCTAATTTCAATAAACAAGATGAGTTTAAAGAAATTGTAAATAAGGGATAAATATGCCAAAGAAGAAAATAGAAGATACTCAAGAAGATACATCTAAGATGCTTGAATGTACTGTTGAAGAAGTACTTCATAATTCTATGATTCCATTCTCTGAGCACGTTATTATGGATAGAGCTATCCCAAGAATTGAGGATGGCTTAAAACCAGTTCAAAGAAGAATCCTGTACACAATGAGCCAACTTGGTATCACTCCAGACAAGCCATTTGTTAAGAGTGCAAGAGTTGTTGGAGATTGTTTAGGTAAATATCACCCACATGGAGATAGTTCAGTTTATGATGCCATGGTAAGACTTGCGCAACCATTTAACGTAAGAATGCCACTTGTATCAGGACAAGGTAACTATGGTTCTGTCGATGGAGATGGTGCAGCTGCTATGCGTTATACTGAAGCAAAGCTTGCGCCTCTTGCTATGGAACTTTTAAGGGATTTAGATAAAGATACCGTAAAGATGGTATTAAACTTCGACGATACTTTAGAAGAACCAGATTTGTTGCCAGGACGTTTTCCAAACTTATTAGTAAATGGTTCATCAGGTATTGCTGTAGGTATGTCTACAAATATCCCAACTCATAACTTAGGCGAAGTTATTGATGGTGTTTGTGCATATATAGATAACAGCAAGATTACCTTAGATGAAATGATGAAATATATTCCAGCGCCAGATTTCCCAACAGGAGCTTTAATTATTAAAGGCGAAGGCATCAGGGATGCCTATGAAACTGGTAAGGGTAAAGTTGTAATGCGTGCAAAGGCATCAATTGAAAAAGATGGCGATAAAGAATGCATCGTAATTACAGAGATTCCATTCCAGGTAAATAAAGCAGAACTTCTAAAGAGAATTAATGGTCTAAGAGAAACAAAGAAAGATTTGTACGGCGGTATTCAAGATATCAACGACGAATCAAACAGAGATGGTATTAGATGTGTAATCAAAATAAGAAAGGAAGCAAACGCTAAGCGTATCTTAGCTGGATTGTTTAAATCTACTCAATTAGAAAGCGCATTTAACGTTAATATGATGGCAATTGCTGATGGCAAGCCAGAACAACTATCATTAATCGGATATATCTCTAGATA
>CAMNMY010000170.1 GCA_946545105.1 uncultured Clostridia bacterium | reverse complement strand
TTGATAATCTAATACAGATCCTCCCCATGCATATTTAATAATAAACACAGTAGTATTTTCGTATTGTCCTGTCAATGCATTCGCAATCCCAACTTCTGGCCCAAAAGTCTCGTTATTAGCACCTTGGCCAGGAACAACTCTTACAAATTTACCATCAGATGTATTTCCTGCATTTTCTGTACAATAATTTGTAAGTACATCTTCATATCCTTGTACTGCCTTTTCATATTCTTGAGGGGAATTCTTTTCAAAATACGAATTCAAAGAACAACCAGTTGCGTTAGATTGTCCAATTAATATAACAACCTTGGCGTTTTTGTTTTCAACTTGTTCAAGAGCATCTTCTTGTATAGAAAAAGATTGTACAGCGCCTAAAGGTTTATGCTTTTTATTACAAGCCGAAAATCCGCAAAAGCAAATCAATATAGCCAACACTATACAAATCTTTTTCATATATAAAATCTCCTTTAGATTACAATAATAGACTCTTGTCTTCTCCCATACCCATCATGCCGTCTAGTATAATCTTCTTGCCTTCTTCATTTCTTAGGTATCCTTCAAGAACTCCAAATGTAATATAGTAATCAATTCTTACAATATGATCTACATGGACAATCATTGGATTAATTCCATATACTTTGAACTTAACATTAACCATATCGTGTTCATCTTTTATTGTCCATTCTGAATAATCTTTAAAATCTGCAGAAGCAACGCTTCTTTCAAATGTTACTGGAGTTAGTAGACTTGTCTTACCAACTTGCCATAAAAGATTTTCATTATATTTATCTTGATCAATAGATTGGTTTCTTGTTAGGTTGAATGCAATATATTGCATCTTACCATCAAGTTCATAATTACCCATTGTTGTAACCCAATCATAATGAGCCTTTCTTGGATAATATCCTCTATGATCATCTACAATAGCTGTTGTGAAGTCGTCAGATTTATAAGTCTTTCCATTAATCGTTAAACTTCCAGTAACTTTAAAGAAATCTTTTTGTGAATATAGTGGACGTGGTCTATCAGTCGCAAATGGGATAGATACGACACTAGGTAAAGATAATCTTTCTAATTCCACCGCATATTCAATTGATGCTTCTTCAACGTTATCTTTCATAGCTTCAACTGCAGTCTTTTCTTTGCTTGGCTTTGTTACTAAGCACTTACCTACTGCTTTACCGCTTAAAGAACATTTTCCTTTTTCGAAATTGTTTACATATTTTACGAATGTTTCTCCAAGTCTTCCTTCCGCAATTGAACCATTAATTAGATTTGGTGCAATTGTTGTTGCCTTGGATGAGATTTGAGTATCCCAACAATAAACATAGTGAGTTTGTTTATCATAGAATACGTTCATAAGTTTTCCAAAAATACCCATATCGCAAACAACAGATAGTAATACACCTTCTTTAAAATGTACTTCAGTTGCTTCCCATAGAGTTAATTTGAATTTGTTTAAAAAGTTCGGAAAATGAGTTGGCTTTTTCAATTTTAAAAGTTCCATCTCTTCAAACTCTTTGTCAAATGTACCAAATACGCATGTTCCATCAGGATTAACCATACTTTTTGGTGTTGGCTTAGATCTTCTCTCTTCTGATATAAATTTGCTATAGTTCTCCATAATTAAATCCCCCTATTTTTAATTATAAAATCAAGCGCGCATATTGTAAAGATGGCATAATTCGGCTCTATAGTTTTGCCAAAAAGAAATAGACCCTTGAAATACGTCAAGGGCCTAATCGCGAATAGAGATATATTTGAATATTAACTCTCTAAAACCTTATCAATTACTTCATCAATTATCTTTTCAAATTCTTCTTTTGTATATGAATCATCAATGATTAAACTATACCAAGAATTCTTTTGTTTAGGGAACAAAGATAAATTAATTCGAGGATGCTTTTCTTTTAATTTATCTGCACATTCTTTGTCCATCATCGCAAGGAATATAAGAGATCCTTCTGTCTCATATACATAAGCAAAGCATTTCTTTTTATTCTTGCCTATTACGTAGTGTGTATCCGCAAGTGGAAGTCCTGTTTGTGTTAAATTTTCTCTTTCACATATTTCAATGTTTGCTTTTCCTCTTAGATAATCTGCTACGTATTTCTTCGTAAAGCCATTTGAAGATTCTGTTGCTTTTGCTAAAACAAAGCTCTCTTTTAGAGACAAAGCTTCTTGCGCTCTTTGTTTTGCTTCACATCTTCAATTGTGATTTCTTTGATTTCGTTTGGCACAGTATCTTCATCGTGTTTTGCTTTTTCAATTTCTTTTTTATCTTCTTTTACATCTTCAACCTTTTTATCTTCTAGTTTTGGTTGATTGTCATTATCATCAATAAATTTGATAATCTTAAATATCAACAAGAATAACACCGCGCCTGCACAAGCATACATCGTTGCTAATATGAAGGCTATTATTGAAATTGGGCTTTGATGTAAGCACAATACAACTAACGCAAAAATAAATAGCGCGTTAGCTAAACAATCGAAAATAAATGTTATTAACTTTCTTCTAGTTGCTAAAATATTCAACTTCATCTTATTTAAGATGGCTTGTGCCTTTGATCCATCTTTTGCTAATAAAACAATTGCACAAATTACTAAAGCACAAACAAATAGCAATACCATATCTAAAATAAATACTACCCAACCAATTTTA
>CAMNMY010000169.1 GCA_946545105.1 uncultured Clostridia bacterium | reverse complement strand
ACATAACGCCATAAATGTTTGACGATAGAATTGTTTGATCAAATATAATCTCAATAGCTGTAGATACGCCTTTATAGTAAGTAGATGTTGTTAAAACATACATGCTTGAATCAGACAAAGTCAAATAATAAATCTTCTTTGATGAGTCGCTATATGTGACTTCGATGATATTCTTTACGCCTAATGTGAAATCTGAAAATACAGAATTATTAATAATCAATTTTTGATGATCATCACAAACGTATTCATCACTAGTTTCAATAAGTTCTGTACCATTATATTTAACAGAATCAACGCCTCTATCTATAGGAATGCATAGATTCTTATGCTCTGTTTGTAAAGGTGCAACTTGAACATACATGGCTTGAGCTGAAGACATTGCTATATAATTTTCTGGTAATAATAATTCAGAATCAACATATCTTGCGTATAAATCTAAATCTTGTGCATATACATTTTGGCTATTGAATTCTTCACTAAATCCAGAATCTAAATACCAACCTGCAAACACAAAACCGCTCTTTACTGCACTTGGCAAATTCAAAGGATTGTGTGTTACATTATATGTTGTTGGCATTGTACCAGACTCAATACTTCCATCATCTAAATGTGCTGTAATTGTATATTGAATTGGTGCTGACCATTTTGCATAGAATGTTGTCGGCTCATCTACCGTTACCGGATTAACAATTTGCGTTTCAAATGTTGATTCTTTATACCAACCTAAGAAGTTATATCCCTTCTTTGCAGCATCAAGTAGCGTTACCTCTCTTGAGAAATATCTTGAATATTGAGGATTTTGAGAATTGTTTACACCGCCATTTAAAACATAAGTAATGGCAAATGTTTTTTCTTTTAGATATGGAGCAATACTTAGATTTTCAGCATATTTAGCGCTTGTATCTAAAAGTTCGCCATTATCTTTATCTTTAAACCAGCCCAAAAAGTCATATCCTTCTTTTTCAACCTCTGGCAAATCAAATGGTGTATCCTCAACCGTGTATGTATTTGGAATTGTAGCTCCACCCTTAATTGTGCCACCATCCAAATCAACATCTAATGTATATTGAATTGGTGCTGACCATTTTGCATAAAGTGTTAAATTGTCTTCATATAAACAAGTGTTGTCATAAGCAACTGAGAAATCTTCATCTAAATACCAACCTAAGAAGTTATATCCCATTCTTGTTGGATCCGTTAAAGCAAGTGGTTCTTCAAATTTATATTTTGTTGGATTTTGAGAGCTATTTACACCACCATTTAATTCGTAAGTTAAAATATAACCAGTTGATTCCCAACCAGCATATACTGTTATTGATTTCCAAATTCTATCATATTCTGCTCTAAATGGTTTTGTTAATGACTCATCTTTAAACCAACCAATAAACTCAAATCCTACTCTTGAAGTAGACATTTTTGTTACATCAACTTTTTCACCAAAATTTAATTCTTGAGCAGCAACAGCTGTTCCCTTATTTGTTTCAAAAGTAACTGTATATGGATTTGTTATTGTAGATGCAGCAACGAATTTTGCATAAAGATTTATATCTTCTGTTATCTCTACATTTTCATAATCGTATTCATGAACTTCTCTTGCATATAATTGATCGCTATACCAACCAGCAAACACTTTTTCAGAACTTGTAGGATCATTTGGAAACTTCAAAATTTCATTTCCTGAAGAACGAATAGAAGTATAAACACTTAATTCATCTCCATATTGAACATTAAAGATAATTGTATGTTTTGTTGAAAGACTAACACCTGAACAAGCAAATAGCCCGATAGCCATTGTAACAATCAAAACAGATATTAAAATGTAAACACCTAGTTTTTTCGAATTCATATTATAAATATATAATAATATTTAAACATAGTCAAATCTCATTTTTGAGATTTTACACAATTTGGCAAGCATTTTCCGAAAAAACTATGTTCAAAACAAAAACTAAAATTAAAAATCTTTTAGGAAGTATTTCATAGAATAGCCAATAGGTTTATAAGACAATTTACTTTGTCTTAATCCTTCATCACCCATATCTTCTTGTCTATTTATAAGCTTTGTATCCTTCAAAACTGTCTTTGCAAACATGTTCATAAGTTTTGTATATGAGCCATTATATTGGACATCTGCCTTTTCAATATGAACTATTCCAACATTAGATGGAGTTATTTCTCCAAGAGTAAATCCAATAATTTTTTCATCTACTATAAGTACATATGCATAAATATTTTCTTCAAATGCCATATCTAAAGATCTCTTTATTGCATTATATTCAAAATATTCATCTTCTTTACCGTAGTCTTTACCTTGTGCTTCTTCCCAGCTAAAGAATAGTCTCTCTACCTCTTTTCTATCCTCTTTTGTGTATGGTCTAAAATCATATTTGTACAATTTATCAAAAGCAGCTATATGATTGCGCTTAGAATGGTATTTTTTGCCTTTCAATTCAATCAAATCTGAAGTCAAATACAAATACTCATTTTGGTCATCTCTATTTGTGATAGACAAATCCATATCTTTACATAGATCAACATACTCTTGAGGTACCCCAAGCATAGCAAATTTATGACCATCCATATGAGCTTGAAATCTTGCTAATTCTATTGCTTCTTTAGCTTTGCTAACCTCACACATTGGTGGCAAATAAATATATGTAATATCTCTAAAATCA
>CAMNMY010000168.1 GCA_946545105.1 uncultured Clostridia bacterium | reverse complement strand
TTAATGTTGCTTGGGACGATGGAACAGTAGATATTATTTGCAAAGACGATGCAACTAATGTATCAGTATCTGAAGAAAACAATATTACTGATCAAGATTGGGTTCTTCACCAATACGTTGATGATAAAGGTACATTGTGGGTTAAGCCATTTGCTTCAAAAATCGATACAGATAAAAAACCAACATTTGAAGTAAAGAAGTTAACTATTACAATGCCAAAGAATTTATTAGAGAGTGCATATGTAGAAAACCATGGTGAAAAAACAATTGTTGATGGTATTGTTGTAAAGGAACTTGAAACATATAACACTGGAACAGGTACCACTGTTAAAAATGCTCGCGTAACTGAAAAAACAAAAATGGTAGCACAAGGTATCACAGGTGGATGCTATTTGAGTGGTGAAATTTCAGGAGAAGTAACAATTAATAGTGCTCTTGAAGCATCATTAAGCACAACAGTTTCTCCAAGTTCTATAAATATCAGCACAAAGAGATATGCTCATGTATATCTTCCAGCTGAATTAGATGGTTATACAGCAGTTGTAACTTCAGCGTCTAAATTTGTTTCTGATTGGGAAACAAGTGATGGTAGTCAATCAGAAGAAGGAACAATCACAAAAATCGCCGGAAATGGTAGAGTGCAAATGAACATTAAATGTTCTACAGAACCAATTGGAAGCAGAAATGAGATTTGGATTAAAAAGCTTATTCTAGAAGCATAAGTTAACAAATACAATCTTTGATTGTGACAACAGATAAGGCAGTCGATTGACTGCCTTTGGTTTTTATGATTAACTTGTCACACTAGTCTGAATTGTAGTTTTGAATCTTTGGAGATTCAGTAAATTCTTTTGGAGATACGCCAGTAATTTTCTTAAATACTCTTGAGAAGTATAGTTGGTCTGTAAATCCACACATCTCAGCAATCTCATATATCTTATAGTTATTTACATCTTTAGATAATAATAATTTTTGCGCGAAATTAATTCTTGTATTAGATAAGAATTGAAGAGGTGAAATACCTTTTTCTTTAATAAATTGTCTTCTTACATAATCCTTAGATAAATCGAATCTATCGTATACATCTTCTAAAGAGAATTGAGGGTCAGAGAAGTTTTCCAAAATAGCATTTGCAATAGCTTCAATATGGTGTGACGCTTGTCCTTCATCACCAAATGCCATAAGCATAGAAAGTGTTAACTCTGTAAATGACATAATGATATCTGAATGTCCCATATCTTCTATGTTGAAATATCTTAGACACATATTCAAAATAGTGAATAGATCACCTTTCTCGTTATCATTGATTAGAACAGCATTTCTAAATGCTGGAGTCCAATTTGCAACTGTCATGTGAATATTTTTAAAACCATTTTGTGATGTATTTGAGTGCATTGTTTTAGGTGGGATAATAACAGCTTGATTCTTAGAATATTGGATATCCTTTCCGTTTTGGATTTTGATGGTTCCATTACCGTTTGTGCAGTAAATTATCTCCCAATAGTCGTGTTGATGTGTTGAAACATCATATGTCTTCATGTTGCGACCGATATAATTGATAATTGGCATAATAACCCCTTTTAAAAAATTAGTGTAAAGTCATTATACACAAACCTTCCTATTTTGTCCATAATTTTGTCAAATTTAGCATTGTAAAATATTTATATAAGAATTAAAATAGAACCATGAGGGCCTATAGGCGTACATATAAATGAATGCCATTTCCCATAAAACGTGAATATTTTATTAGGAGCAAATATATGAAGAAGTTTGAAATTTATCAAGCGGTTAAAAAGGAAGGCGTTGTAGTTGTTATTCGTGGCAACAGCGTTGATCAAGCAATTAAAACAGTTGAAGCTTGCTATGCAGGCGGCATCAAGATTATGGAAGTTACATTCACAGTTCCAAGAGCAGACGAAATCATTAAGACATTAGTTGATAAGTACAAGGGCACAGATATGATAGTTGGTGCTGGTACAGTACTTGATCCAGAAACTGCTAGAGCTGCAATTTTAGCAGGAGCACAATTCGTTGTTTCTCCAGCTCTAAATGTAGAGACAATTAAACTTTGCAATAGATATGGAGTTGCTGTAATGAGTGGTATCTTCACTCCAACAGAAGCAATTACAGCACTTGAATATGGCGTAGACATTTTGAAATTATTCCCAGGGGATGTTGCAACACCAAAGGGATTGAAGGCTTTAAAGGGACCTCTTCCTCAAGCAAACATTATGCCAACAGGTGGCGTAAGCTTAGAGAATGTTGAAGAATGGTTTAAAGCTGGGGCTTATGCAGTTGGCGCTGGTTCTTTCATTACAAAGGGCGCTGCAACTGGAGATTACAAAGCCGTTGAAGATATTTCAAGAGAATTTGTTACAAAGGTTCAAAATTGTAAGAGGTAAGATAGATGGGAAAGATTTTAACAGTTGGCGAAATTATGATGAGACTTCAACCTCAAGGATATAAGAGATTGATGCAAGCTGACACGCTAGAAGTTGTATTTGGTGGTGGTGAAGCAAACGTTGCTGTATCTTTAGCTCAATTTGGACAAGATGCAGTTTATTTCACAAAACTACCTAAGAACGCATTAGCAGATAAATGCGTAAATGAATTGAGAGGATTTGGCGTTGATACATCTAAAATCATCCGTGGCGGTGATAGAATGGGTATCTACTTCTGCGAGAAGGGATGTTCACAAAGAGG
>CAMNMY010000167.1 GCA_946545105.1 uncultured Clostridia bacterium | reverse complement strand
TAATTGCTAAGTCATCAGGTATGACAACAAGTGAACTAATTATTCCTCCAGTATCTAAATCAGGTCATGTATTTATGGGATGGTATTTAGATCCTACTTTTACAACTCAATTTGTAAAAGCTACATATAATCTATCTTCAAACATCAGCTTATATGCAAAGTTCATTACTGAAGCAGAATATGAACAACAACAAGCTGCTCAACAAAATAAGATTGTTAAGGTATTAAATCCAGATACAGGTTTGAACGAATATTATTTCTTCACTGGTGTAAACTATACATTTAGTGATATGGAAGTAACATTGTCTCAAGCAGGACAAGCTCTTGTAACAAACTTATCTTCTAATGGATTTACAGCAAATCAAATTGGTACATTTGCTATTACATTTAAGAACACAGCAAACAACACTGAACTTACTCGTGTTGGACATATTGCTTATTATATTTCAGATATCTCAATCAATGCCGATTACAATGCAGCTTGGGTATCTAGAGATGCTGATGCATTCTTAAACGACTCAGATGAAGATGTTATGTTAGTTGGTGCTGTAAACTTTATTCCAGCTTTAACATATTTCTCTGATTCACATAGCGAAATTGATTATGCAAATCTTGAATTGGAGTATTCTGTAATTGATTTAGCAGACAATTCAAAGGTAGCAGAAAATAAGTATTCAGTTAACGATAAGGGTGCATTTACTTTCGATTCAACATTGGTTGGAAAGAAATTAGCAATTACGGTTTCTCCAAGATTTAAGGTTAATGCAAACCTAACTCCAGTAACAATTAAAGCAGAGATTAACGACGGCGTTAATGTATATACAAATGAAGAGTTGCAAAATGCTTATGGCAACACAAATGTTCATAAGATTAATGTTTTAAGAAACATTAAAGCAGAATTTAAGGAGTCTTCTTTGGTATACACAACAGCAGAAGGCAGAAAGGCTCCATCAAACAACTATGATACAGCGGTTTACTTCAGAAAAGCTCCATCTGCAAGTGGAGATACTCTTGAAGTAAATGGTAACTATTTCACAATCGATGGTACAGATTTGCCATTGATTGATAACAGAGTCGGTGGAGAAAGAGACTTTGATGGTACACAAGGTGGCTTTGCGGTATCTAATGTTCAAGTAGGTATCTTTACTTATAGATCTTATGTTGAAATTTCAGGAACAAAGTATTTCTATCAAGACAACCATGTAACGGTTAATAATCTAAAGTTAATTGGTAATAACATTGGCGCAGCTGATGCTCCGTTATTAACACAAGATGGGACAAAAGTTGTATATGTTACTGGCAAAGAAGATACAGTTGCTCATTATATGGATTATGAAACTTATAAGACAAGCGGAATGGTTTCTGGCGGTTATGCTATTGCAAGGAATGGTGCTTCATTAAATGGGTTTGTAGCTAGAAGCGGTGATTTTACATTAAATAATGTAGGCATCAGCAATGTAGATATTGCGCTATTTGTTGAATCATATAAAGATGATTCAGATGATAGTAAACCATCAACAAGGTTTACAGCTAACTATGTAAAAATAGATAATGCATGGGCAAATGCCGCATATTACTATGGCATTACAGATGTAAATCTAAATCATTTCCGTGTTGGACAATGTGGTGGTGTTTCAATTTGCGTAGACGATTTTGCACAAGCAAGTAATTATGCTACTGAGATTAAATTAACAGATTATGTAGATAATAATCGTTTGACAGGCGAAGAAGCTTGGTTCGTTGCAAGAGATGCAACTGTAGCAGCGGCAAAATTAAAAGCTTTAGATCCAACATATTCATCTATGTTAACAGGCGGAACAAGAAAAATTGTATATGATAAAAATGACGAACAAAGATTCGTTGCTGTTGTATATGTAAGAGGAACATCAAGTGCGTCATATGATTCATTTGTAGATGCAACAAATAGTTATAAATCTAAACATAGCATCGATGATGCTGAGTTTAAATTGACTCATAATGAAATTAAAATTGTGTACAAATATAGAGACAGCGAAGACGATGAATTTATTCAAGATGTATTAGATGTGCAAATGAATGGAACAACACCAATTCCTTCAGGAGAATTCTTAGCAAAATATATGAGATATTCTGATTATAAGACTGAGGGTCAATATGGAGATGGAACATTTATTGCATACATTGAAACGCACGTAAGTAGTGCAGAATAGAATAATGTATTTAGCCCGCCAAACAAATGGCGGGCTAAAGGACTATAATGGTAGAGGCAATAATAATTATATCAACAATCATATTAAGTTCACTTTCAGTGCTTCTTTGCAATAAAGTTAACAAAGAGGGTACTATAAGTGTATTTAAAAAGACGTATACATATCCAATTAGCAAGTGGATAGAGTATGCCTTTTCCGTGTTATTGTTTTTATCATTTTCAATAGTTTTATTTGGAACAGATTGGATGACAAATCAATGGACTTTGTCAAATCCAGTCTATTCTGAAGCAACCATTGTTTATGTTTTAATCATAAGATGGTTGATTCATTTAAATGTTGTGCTTTGTGTGGTTGGCCCATTCTTTAATATTAAGTGGGTAAAGAACTATTTAACATTCATTTCGCCTATTATAACAATAATGGCGATGGCATCGTTCTCGCTTGTATTCAAGACATTTACAGGAAGCATGGCATTTACTTATAAATATGCTTTATATGTAATTGCATTTTTGTCTATGGGTGGAATAAATGCATTAAATATTTATGATTACATCAAAGCAAAAGATTTTA
>CAMNMY010000166.1 GCA_946545105.1 uncultured Clostridia bacterium | reverse complement strand
AGAAAATCCTATAGATTTTAGTGGTGCAGATTTTGTTGTTGATGCAATAGATTCTCGATCAGATAAAGTTGAATTAATAGTTAATGTTTTAAATTCAAATATAGATATGGTTTCTGCTATGGGTGCAGGTTCAAGAATTGAAGGATGCGACTTTGAAATCATAGATATTTATAAGACTGCAAATGATGGACTAGCTAAAAAATTAAGAAAGGAACTAAGAGCAAGAGGCGTTAAAAAATTGGCCGTTTGTTCTACAACCTCTCAATCCATAAAGCAAGAGGGAACAGTTGGCTCAATGAGCTATGTGCCTGCGCTTTCTGGAATGAAGATGGCATCTTATGTTATAAATAGGCTAATTGCCGAAAATTAAGAGGTAATTTTTGTGGTAAAAGAATTAATAAGTGCAAAAGACTTTGAAGATTTCATCAAAGATGATATAGTTTTAGTAGATTTTTATGCTACGTGGTGTGGCCCATGTAAAATGCTAGCCCCAATTGTTGAAGAAATTAGCAATAGTGGCGTTAAATGCGGCAAGATGGATATCGACAAAAATATTGAATTAGCTATGAAATATGGCATTGAAGTTATTCCATATGTAATGATATTTAAAAATGGAGTAGCTGTAGACAAATCAATTGGATTTGCAACTAAAAACGAAATTGAAAATTTAATTAATAAAAATAAATAGAGGAGCCTAACTATGATCGATTTTAAGGTTATAAACGAAACAGATCCAGAACTAGTTGAAGCACTAGAGTTGGAACTTAAGAGACAACAAGACAACATTGAACTTATTGCAAGTGAAAACATCGTTTCTCCAGCTGTTATGGCAGCTATGGGAAGCCACTTAACAAACAAGTATGCTGAAGGTTATCCAGGCAAGAGATACTACGGTGGATGCCAATATGTAGATATCGTAGAAGATTTAGCAAGAAATAGAGCATGTGAATTGTTCGGTGCTAAATTTGCCAATGTTCAACCACACTCAGGTGCAAATGCTAACTTAGCTGTATTCTTCGCTTTGTTACAACCAGGCGACACAGTATTGAGCATGTCATTAGCTCATGGTGGTCACTTATCTCATGGTAGCCCAGTAAACATTTCTGGTAAGTATTTCAACATCGTTCCATACGGTGTAAGCGAAAAGACTTGTATGATCGATTATGATGAAGTAGAAAAGTTGGCTTTAGAATGCAAGCCAAAGCTAATCTTAGCTGGTGCTTCTGCATATCCAAGAACAATTGATTTTAAGAGATTTAAAGAAATCGCAGATAAAGTTGGTGCATATTTAATGGTAGATATGGCTCACATCGCAGGATTAGTTGCTGCTGGATGTCACCCAACACCAGTTGGAATCGCTGACGTTGTTACAACAACAACTCACAAGACTCTTCGTGGACCAAGAGGCGGTTTAATCTTAACAAATGATGAAGAATTATTCGCAAAGATTAACAAGGCTATCTTCCCAGGAACACAAGGTGGTCCTTTAATGCACATCATCGCAGCTAAGGCTGTTGCTTTAAAAGAAGCTTTATCTGATGAATTCAAGGCTTATCAAAGACAAATCGTTATGAACGCTAAGGCTTTATCTGAAGCTTTGATTGCTCGTGGTATTGATTTGGTATCTGGTGGTACAGATAACCACTTAATGCTTATCGATTTAACAAAGAAGGGTAAGACAGGTAAGGAAATTGAAGCTTTATTAGATGCTACACATATTACAGCTAATAAGAACGCTATTCCATTCGATCCACAAAAGCCATTCGTTACATCTGGTATTAGATTAGGTACTCCAGCTGTTACATCTAGAGGTATGAAGGAAGAAGATATGGTTGTTATCGCTGATTGTATCGCAGATTTAATTGATAATGGTCTAGAAGCAGTTGCAAGATGCACAGTTAAGATTGAGGCTCTTTGCAAAAAGTACCCATTATACGCAAACGATATCATTAGATAATATACATTATTAATATGTCAATTTAGCATCCTTGGGAACAAGGGTGCTATTTTTTTTAATACAAAGTATTAATATTAATAATATGTCCTAATAATAGAACATCATAAATAAATATTATAAAATTTTATTGACTTTTCGACTGTTCTAATAAATAATGATAGTGGTTATAGGGAAATTATTGTAAATAGGAGAAATGGAATGAAAGAAAACGAGATTATCGTGCCAGAACTAAATGAAGAGACAATCAAATTAAAGATCTACGAAATACGTGGACAAAAAGTAATGTTAGATTTTGAACTAGCAGAAATCTATGGGTATGAAACTAAGAATTTCAATCGACAAGTAAATAACAATATTGATAAATTTCCAGAAAGATATAGATTTCAATTAATCAAAAAAGAATGGGAATATATCATGAGGTGCAAAAATTTCACCTCAAGTTGGGGCGGCATAAGATATTTGCCATACGCGTTTACAGAGCAAGGTATTTATATGTTAATGACGGTATTAAAAGGCGATTTGGCGACAAAACAAAGTATTGCTTTGATTGATACATTTAAACGAATGAAAGACTATATTAATAATAATTCGATTACTGGCGTTAACGAAGTAATAAGATTATCAAATACAGTAAATGAACACTCGTTAGAAATCAATGATATCAAATCCAAGCTTAGCTTGGTTATGGAGAACTTTATAGATCCATCTACATATAAACACTTTCTAATATTAGATGGAGAAAAGATAGAAGCAGATGTAGCATACCAACAAATATATAAGATGGCCAAGCACAGTTTGTATCTAATAG
>CAMNMY010000165.1 GCA_946545105.1 uncultured Clostridia bacterium | reverse complement strand
AATGCAGTTGAAATTCATATTCAACTTCAATCTATCTTTGATAGCATGCACCAAGTAACAACAACTGAAAACAAACTATAGAGGATATCATGTATTCTAGTAACGAAATAATTGAAACAATAAACATGGTCTCTCATCAACATCTTGATGTGAGAACTATTACACTTGGAATATCTTTATTTGATTGCATCACAGACGACAAGAAGAGAACTTGCGATAAAGTCTATGACAAAATTATGTATAAAGCAAAAGACTTAGTTAAAATCGGTCAAGATATTTCAAATGAAATTGGCGTACCAATCGTAAACAAGAGAGTATCAGTTACTCCAATAAGCTTAATTGCTGAAGCATCAAAGGGGCATCTTGAATTAATCAAAGTATTAGATAAAGCAGCAAACGAAATTGGTATTGACTTCCTAGGCGGATATTCAGCGTTAGTTCATAAAGAAATGACTCCATATGAAAAAGAGTTCATTTTATCTATCCCTCAAGCTCTTGCTGCAACTTCTAAAATATGTTCTTCAATCAATGTAGCAACAACAAAAGCCGGCATCAATATGGATGCAATAAAGCTTATGGGACAAGTTATTAAAGATACTGCTTATCTAACAAAAGATAATGATTCTATCGGATGCGCAAAGCTTGTTGTATTTGCAAATGCCGTAGAAGATAACCCATTTATGGCAGGCGCTTTCTTAGGAACCGGCGAAGGCGATACAGTTGTAAACGTTGGCGTATCTGGCCCAGGCGTTGTAAAGACTGCCCTTGAATCTGTAGATGGAGATTTAACTCAAGTTGCTGAATGCATCAAACAAACAGCATTCAAAATAACTAGAGTTGGTCAATTAGTTGCAAAAGAAGCATCTAGACGCTTAAACGCAAGCACAGGTATTGTAGATTTATCTTTAGCTCCAACTCCAGTTGTAGGAGATTCAGTTGCTCATATTCTTGAGGAAATTGGTCTTGAACAAGTTGGTGGGTTTGGTACAACAGCAACACTTGCAATGTTAAACGATGCAGTAAAGAAAGGTGGCATTATGGCTTGTTCATCTGTAGGTGGACTAAGCGGAGCTTTTATTCCTGTATCTGAAGATATAGGTATGATTCACGGCGTTGAAAGTGGATGTTTAACTTTGGAAAAACTTGAAGCAATGACAGCTGTATGCTCTGTAGGATTAGATATGTTTGCTGTTCCTGGAGATACATCTGCTGAAGTATTGTCTGCTATAATCGCAGATGAGATTGCTATCGGCGTTGTAAACCAAAAAACAACTGCTGTAAGAGTTATTCCTGTATACGGAAAGAAAGCTGGCGAATATGCCGAATTTGGCGGTCTACTTGGTCGTGCTCCAATATTGAATATCAATACAGCATCACCTGCTAAATTCATTAATCGTGGCGGACGTATTCCAGCACCATTACATAGTTTTAAGAATTAGTATTATGCAAATAGAAGGAAGAAACCCAATAAAAGAAGCGCTATCTAGCGAAAATACAACAATAACCAAATTGTGCGTACAAAAAGGTGCGCACGATTTGCAATCAATTATAGATATTGCACGTCAAAAAGGCATACGTATCGACTTTTTAGATAAACCAAGATTAGATAGTATAAGCGAAACAAAGCACCATCAAGGTCTTATTGCTTATGCTGAAAACTTCAAATATGCATCGGTTGATGACATATTAAATAAGAAAGATGGACCATTGTTTGTATTACTATTAGACAACATCGAAGATCCTCATAATCTTGGAAGCATTATAAGAGTTGGTGAATGTTTAGGAGTTGATGGTATCATCATTCCTAACAAACGTGCCGCTACTGTTAACTCTACTGTTATTAAAGTTTCAGCAGGCGCTACATCATATGTTAAAATCGCTATGGTTAACAACATAAATGATGTAATTAGAAGGCTAAAAGATAACTTCGTAACTGTTGTTTGTGCAGATATGAACGGAGAGAATATCTATAATGCTCATTTAGATGGCGATATTGCCTTTGTAATTGGTAACGAAGGCGATGGCGTAAAACATTTAACAAAGTCTCTTTGTGACAAAACTGTAGCCATTCCTCAATTCGGAAAGGTTAATTCTTTAAATGCATCTGTTGCTTGCGGAATTATCTGTTCTGAAATAGTTAGAAGAAGAATTAAATAGACTTACAAATCTTTTTAATTTTCTGAATTGAATTATCTATATATTTGGTGTTTTTATTTAACACCTTGGCCATCTGGTCATATGAATAGTCTTCAATCAACATTGAGACTATTTTTTTTTGCGTATCATCTAATACGCTCATTAACTTTTCTATTTTACTATTGTTGTCAAAAGCGTCCTCTAAAGATATATTTGGATCTTCAATTTCATTCTCATTAATATTATCTAGAGGAACTGCTTGTGATATAACAATATTCTTTTTTGAATTTTGCTTTCTTAAATAGTCTAACATTCCGTTTCTTATGCATTGATAAGCAAATGTATAAAATGATGTGTTTTCGTTTGGTACATAGCCTGCTAGCGCCTTACAAACGGATAGTCTTCCCTCTTGCATTAAATCTTCAACTAAATTTGGATCTGCTATAGACATATCATCTATGATTTTATGCATACTACTCTCTAGTGACACAATTAAAGTAGTAAGCTCCTTGTCATATGGCAAAGAAGCTTGCTGCAATTCGTGTACCTTTAGATAGTTTTTATCAATTTGATTCATCGCCTAATAGCTCTTCTACTCTTTCGTTTTGACCTGTTAGATATAAATACCCAATTACG
>CAMNMY010000164.1 GCA_946545105.1 uncultured Clostridia bacterium | reverse complement strand
TTACAAAATACGGAAATATGGATTTTAAAATAATCAGCTGACTCCGATGCCCATCAAAAGTCAGCTGACAGATATATCGAGGCATAAAGCCAACGAAACATTTTGGTTACCTTATTAGGTCCTCAGGTTCGACCCTCCCAAGGACCTACAGGTTTAAAAAAAATAAAAAAGAGGTTTATTAATTATAAAAGCTATTTGTTCATTTCATCTTCTACTTCGACTAAAGCACCTGCAAGCATTCTATTTTTAAACACTTGAGATTGAGATCTATAGATCATTCTAAAATCGAAGGTCAATAAGCGTACCTTTGTATATTTCTTTCCTATTTTGCATGCTCTAACAATTTTGTTGTCTACAACGATATAGTAATTAAATACAAAGAACGCAAATACATATGCTAATGCAGCTAAACAAATTGTAACCAACAATGACAAAATTGTTCTAATCCATCCCATTTTTAATTCATGCATTGAAAGAAGATCTACTTGATCTGTTTCCCCCTTATCATAAGTAGAACTATCTCCCCCCTTATCAAAGGTAGAACTAGACATGTTTGATTCATTTGTTTCTGCATACGCATTATTTTTAATGTCAAGGTACAACAATGCAATAGTTGTTAATAATATAATTAACAGTATTCCAATCACTAATAAATTCTTATATATATTAGTCCTAGTCATTTGCTTAGTTAATTCCTCAGTACGCACAACCAAATTGCAATAGTGTTATAACTATCACTCATATAATACAATTCGATGTGCAACAAAAGTGCCACATAATAAAAAAAATCTCCTAAGTATTAATACTTAAGAGACTTAATATAATTTTCTAACTACTATCAGTCGGCCCAGATTGAAGAATCTACTCCAGCACCTATTTCAAAATTGTATTTAACAATTCCTAGATCTGTTTTAGTATAAACGCCTAAACCGTATCTAGCTTTAACCTTCCCGTTTTTATATTCTAATGTAAACTTTTGTTGATTCAACGCAGTTGGAGCCTTTAAGGCTGCATTTACACCATCTTTGAACCAGTTTGGTACATTTTCGCCTTTAGCTACATCATCATATGTTTTAGACTTTCTTGTTCCTCTTGTTCCATTTGGATATCCAACATATAGAACTAGATCTAAGCTTTCGCCCTTGTTTAGTACATATTTATCTTTATTATTTGTATAAGACATACCTACAAAGCATGTGCCAAGGCCCATTGTTACACAATTTAAAGCTAAACACTCTCCTGCATATCCAAGCTTTTCGTTTAGATTTTTGCATCTTTTACCAGCTAAAACAAAATAATTGTATGCATTTTCAAACGCACCATATTTTGGCTTGCCATTTTTAGTAGAAACATCAACATCGTTTAAAACTAATTGAATATGTAAATCCAAAGTTTTGTTCAATTCGTCTATAATTTCGTTTAATTTATCTACTTTTTCTTGCTCTATTGCTACATTTAGATACTTTCTAATAGAACGTCTTGAATCAATAGCTTCCTTTAAATTCATACTTCTTCTCCGTTTTTGATGTACATTTTGTCATCATTTTTAGCCATAACAGTATTTACTACATCTTTTTCCCAATTACTTGGGTCTACTTCCTCGAAAGATATAGAGATGGCTTCTTTTTTGCATCCCCATTCTTCAAGAAAAATGTTTTCAATCTTTTTTGCTACACTCTTTTTGATCTTTTCATCTTTTGGATAAGCTCTAATTTCAATATATGGCATACACCTATTCTCCTATATAATTTGGTCTTAATTTCATTTCTTCCGTATTATTTATAGCATCTTGAATAAGGTCTTCTAGATTTTCAATCTTTGATTGCTCATCGATTGCGACTTGTAATTTTGGTTTAATAACTGGGAAATCTGGTAAAAATACCGTACAGCAATCTGGATATGGTAATTCAGATAATTTAGCTGTTCCAATATGTTCAGCAGTTTCGATAATTTCTATCTTATCCATACCAATTAATGGTCTAAATACTGGTAATAACTCTACAGCTTGATTTGTAGATGTTATTGATTCAACAGTTTGCGAAGCAACTTGCGCTAAGCTCTCACCAGTAATTAAAGCGCCGCAGCCGTTAGATTTAGCGATACGCTCTGCAATCATAATCATGATTCTACGCATAATTGTAATCATGAAATCTGGTTTACACTTTTCGTGAATAGCTTCTTGTATTTTTGTAAATGGAACTATAAATAGTTCAATATCTCCGCAATATTCAGTCATAACTTTAGCAAGATCAATTACTTTTTCTTTTGCTTGAAGTGATGTATGTGGATATGAATGGAAATGGATAGCTGAAATCTTCATACCTCTTCTTGCCATTCTCCATCCAGCAACTGGAGAATCAAAACCACCGCTTAAAAGTAACATGCCTTTACCTGATGTACCAACTGGCATACCTTGAGCGCACATAATCTTATCCGCAAAGATATATGTATATCCTTGTTCTCTTATATCTATTGATATAACTTTATCTGGATTATGCAAATCTACTTCAACGTTTTTAACATTTGATAGAATTACGCCGCCCATTTTAGCCGCAAATTCAAATGATTTATATGGGAACGTCTTATCTGCTCTTGTACATGTAATTCTAAAAGATTGGCCCTCTTTTGGAGCGTATTCTAATATATATTTTGCAATCTCTTCTTCGTTAGTATCTACTTTTGTAGCAACTGATAAGGAATGAAGGCCAAATACCTTCTTGACTCTATCTACAATCTCATCTAAATCATCTTCTTTAAATGATTCTAGATAATA
>CAMNMY010000163.1 GCA_946545105.1 uncultured Clostridia bacterium | reverse complement strand
TTTTCTGCCAACAATATTGAGTGTTGCATAATTGCTGGATTTGATTACGCATCTTCCGTATTGGGGCTAAAATTGGCTGAAAAATATGGCCAATACGCAATCATTGGTAGCCATCCAGAGAATGCATTAGAAGTTAATGACGAGTTAATGGAAAAATATCTTATTCTCGCGCAGCATTCGGCTGCTGTGGGCATAGGGGAAATAGGGTTAGATTATCATTATGATAATAACCCAAAAAGAGAAGACCAAATAAGAGCATTTAAAATGCAAATTGAAATGGCAAGCAAGGCAAATCTTCCTATAGCACTTCATGTAAGAGATGCATACAAGGATACCTTGGATATATTAACTGATATGAAGGGATATATTCAAAACGGCGTTTTGTTACACTGTTATAGCGGCTCTAAAGAAATGATAAGGGAATTTAATTCCTTCGATGCATATTATGCGTTAGGTGGAGCTATAACATTTAAGAATGCTAAAAAGGAAGATGTTATAAAGACGATACCTCTAAATAGATTGCTAGTTGAAACAGATTGTCCTTATTTAGCACCACATCCTCATAGAGGGGAAGTAAACGAACCAAAGTTAATTAATTTAACAGTAGATAAGATTGCCCAAACCTTGGGTTTGGATCGAAACGAGGTTATAGACCTAACAAATAGAAATACAAAAGAATTATTTAAGAAAATAAAATAAAAGGAGCAACCTGTGGTTGTATGAATACTAATTTTGTTTATACGATAGATAGAAGTTTATATATAAATGCTACAAATAGATGCACAAATTCATGTGAGTTTTGTGTTAGAAATAACCCAAACTTTGTTTATGGAGATTTATGGTTAGAACACGAACCTACACCAGATGAGGTCTTAGCAAAGCTTTCAATGTACGATGTTAAAGATTATGATGAAGTTGTTTTTTGTGGATATGGTGAACCAACATATAGATTGGATGTAATTGAAGTTGTTTCAAAATA
The DNA here is from genome assembly GCA_946545105.1 of uncultured Clostridia bacterium. The sequence continues at coordinate 1,812 of CAMNMY010000163.1, read as the reverse complement.
CGCTCATAGTCATGGGCTAAAGACAAGAATTAACACAAATGGACATGCAAACTATATACACGGAAAAGATGTTACTCAATTGATCGTAGATTGTATTGATACCATAGGTATATCTTTAAATGATATAAGCCATAAAGAATATAACGATATTTGCCACCCAGAATTTGAAGATGGATTTGAGGAGATGTTGTCTTTTGCTAAGCTTTGCTTAGAAAAGGGTGGAAATGTTATATTTAGCGTTGTAGATGTAATTGGTATTGAAAAGATTGAAAAGGCAAAAGAAATTGCAAAGAATATCGGTGCTAAATTAAGAATAAGAGAATTTATAGACTAGCAAACATATTTTGCATGGATATAATTTTAGGGGTCAGAGTGGACGATAGACAAAATACTTTTTCAGTTTTAAAGGACAATAACTTTAAGTTCAAAAAAGCATTTGGACAAAACTTTATAACGGATACAAATTTGCTTGCAGCTATGGTAAGTGATGGAAATATTAAAAAGGATGATGTTGTTGTAGAAATTGGCCCAGGAGCAGGAACATTAACAAAAGAAATTGCAAAACAAGCAAAGCTTGTATATGCGTTTGAGATAGATAGAGATCTAGAACCAGTTTTAAAAGAGTCTTTGAAAGATTTTGACAATGTTTGCGTAACGTTCAAGGATATACAAAAAGTAAAAGATGATGAACTAGCAAAGCTAGTTGGAGATGATTATAAAGTAGTTGCAAATTTGCCATACTATATTACTACTCCAATTATAATGAGATTTTTAGAATGTAAGAATTTGCCAAAGTCCATTACCATTATGGTTCAAAAGGAAGTAGCTGAAAGATTGTGTGCAAAAGCAGGAAGTGCAGAATTTGGAGCTATAACACTTGCGATAAAGTTATATGGCGATGCAAAGATAACAAGAATTGTTAAAAAGGAAGTATTTACGCCACGACCAAAAGTTGATTCAGCAATTGTTAATATTGAGATTAACGATAAATATGACGGCGTAGATAAGGAAAAAGTAAAGAAATTAATAAAAGCTGCATTTTTAATGCGAAGAAAAACCCTAGTAAATAATATTTGTGGGACATATAAATTAGATAAAGATGAAGTAATAGAAACGATTAAAACATTTGGTTTTGACGAAAGGGTTAGAGGGGAAGAACTTGATATAGAGGATTATATTAAGTTAAGTGAAAGAATATAGATGCAATATTTGTTTTTTGATATAGAGTGCGCAAATTGTTTTAATGGACATGGCAAGATTTGTTCTTTTGGCTATGTAATTTGCGACGAGAACTTTAAAGTTCTAGAACAAAGAGATATCCTAATAAACCCAAAGAGCAAATTTCATTTGGGAAAACCAGGAACAGATATTGGCATAAAGCTTGCATATGAAGAAAGCGAATTTTTAAAACATGGAGACTTTTCCGAAACCTATGATGAGATAAAAGCCCTTTTTGATAGTGGTTACACCACCTTTGGACATGCGGTTGGAAATGATCTTCAATTTATTTTGTCAGATTGTGAAAGATATAAAAAAGAAAAATTCTATGTTAAAGCATACGATACACAAATTATATTTAGACAATTAAGAAAAGAAAAGACAGATGCAGGACTAGAACGATTATGTGAAGAATATGGCATTGAAAAAGAAGCACTTCATAGAAGTGACTATGATGCTTTAATTACAATGCAAGTTCTAAAGAATATTTGTAAAGAAACAAATTGTACAATTGATGAATTGCTTGCAATGTTTCCAGAAAGCTTTTTAGAGATAAAACATGGGGAGATAGTTAAGCATTTCAATATTACATCC
>CAMNMY010000162.1 GCA_946545105.1 uncultured Clostridia bacterium | reverse complement strand
TCCATACATTAAACCATCAAATTCTTTTACAACCTCATCTATGCTCTTTTTTTGAGCAACAGCTAAAATTGTTAATAGATTTGAAACCCCTGGCTTGTTTTCTGGGTCAAATCTAATTTCAGTTTCAGAATCAGTAACAGCGCTCTTGAATTTCTTCATAATTGTAGCGTCGTCATCTAAAACAGATATATATGATTTTGGATTTGGATCAGATTTACTCATCTTAGATAAAGGATCTTGAAGTGACATAACCTTTGCACCAACCTTTGTTAAAACGCCTTTTGGAACAGTAAAGATATCTCCATAAATACCATTTACTCTCTCTGCAATATCTCTTGCGATTTCAATATGTTGTAATTGGTCATATCCTACAGGTACTTCATCTGAGTTATATAACAAAATATCTGCAGCCATTAATACAGGATAATCCATTAAGCCCATATTAACGTTATCTGCGTGTTTTTGTGACTTATCTTTAAATTGGGTCATTCTGTTCATTTCCCCAACCATAGTGTAGCAATTTAAAAGCCAAGATAAATAAGCATGTTCTTGAACATGAGATTGGAAATATACAATGCTCTTTTTAGGATCAATGCCTAATGCTAATAATAATGCATAAAAGCTCATAGCATTATCATGGAACTTTTGAGGATCTTGTCTTACAGTAATTGTGTGTAAATCAGCAAGTGCGAATAAACATTTATTGTTATCATCACCTTGTAATCTATGCCAATTATCTACAGCTCCTATATAGTTTCCTAAAGTCATTATTCCTGATGGTTGAATTGCACTATATATTGTCTTCATAATTGCTCCTATTTTCTATCTATATAATCTAGTACTGCCTTTGCTACGTCAGCCTTATTAATAACGTCGCTGAAACGAACTTCTCTATCTTTTAATCCCTTTAATGGTTCTGGGATTTCTAATGCTGTTTCTTCGTTTAATTTCTCTGTTGCCTTGAATGCATCATTTTCTCTCTCGCCTGTGATAGCTTCTAAAACATCACTTGGGAACTTGTAAGCAGATGCAGTAGATACAATAACAGCAGGTGTTTCATCATCTGTTTCTTGAGCATATGCATCATATGTACTCATAGCAACAGCTGTATGAGTATCCATTACATATCCATCGAAATCGTTTTCGCTAAAGATAGCAGCTTTTGTTTCTTCTTCTGTTGTAAAGCCAGCAGCAAAGATTTTTTGAATTTCAGCAAGTTCTTCTTTAGAAATTGTATACTTGCCTTCCTTCTTTAATTTTTCCATTCTTTCTTTTGTTAATACATCGTTATGGTTAGAGATATCAAACAATAATCTTTCTAGATTTGATGAAATCAAAATATCCATAGATGGAGACATTGTCTTATAGAATTCTCTATTTCTATCATATGTACCACTCTTGAAGAAATCTGTTAATACCTTATTAGAATTTGAAGCACAGATGAACTTGTTTACTGGCAATCCCATCTTATATGCATAATATCCAGCTAAGATGTTACCAAAGTTTCCAGATGGAACACAGAAGTTTACTTTATCACCAAATTCGATTTCTTCGAAGTTCAATAAATCACAATAAGCTGAAATATAATAAGCAATTTGTGGAGCTAATCTTCCCCAGTTAATTGAGTTTGCAGAAGATAGCTTGTAATTCTTCTTAAGTAATTTTGCCTTTATCTCATCATCGTTAAAGATTGTTTTAACTGCAGATTGAGCATCATCAAAATTTCCTTCTATTGCGCATACGTATACATTATTACCTTGTTGTGTACGCATTTGTAATTTTTGCATATCAGAAACACCTTGAGATGGATAGAATACAATAATATCTACTCCTTCTACATCTCTAAAGCCTTCCAAAGCAGCCTTACCTGTATCACCAGATGTAGCAACCAAAATTAAAGTCTTAGAAGTTTCTCCAGTCTTTTTTCTTGCGCCAACTAAAAGGTGTGGCAACATTGTTAACGCCATATCCTTAAATGCACAAGTTGGGCCGTGCCACAATTCAAGAACATATAGATTTTCATCTACATTTACAAGTGGGCATGGATCTTCGCCATAGAATCTACCATATGCGTTTTTAGTGTAACCTAATAATTCATCATATGAATAATCATCTAAGAATTTAGAAAGAACAAATGCTGCTCTTTCTTCGTAAGACATTTCGCATAACTTTTCAAAATCTGCTTTAGATAGAGATGGAATTGTTTCTGGAACAAATAATCCGCCATCGTTTGCTAAACCGTCTCTAATTGCTTCTGCTGCTGTGCATGAATAATTCTTATTTCTTGTACTTATATATTTCATATTAATTACCTTATGCTTTGCTTGAAATCTTGTTATATAAATCTGGATCAACTTCTTGTAGCATTAATACTAATTCGCCATCAGACATACTTGCTGTTCTGCCTCTTTCATATTCTTTATCTACAAGTGCCTTAATCTTTTCGATTGTTGGGTTCTTCTTATCAATCTTGTCACTCTTTGTTAAGTTGAAGTATGCATTAATCCAGTAAGCAATACCAGCCATACCAGAGTGAGCATCAACAGCAACTCTTGGAGCTCTACCAAAGATCTTTTCTGTATCACAAATATTGTAGATTTCTGGATCTTTTAATAAACCATCAGCATGAATACCAGCTCTTGTTACGTTGAAGTCTTTACCAACAAATGGTGTTCTTTCTGGGATATGAATACCCATTGATTCAAAATAGTGAGCGATATCTGTAATTACTTGGAAGTTCATACCGGCATGAGTACCCTTCAAAGAAGCATATTCAATAGCCATAGCTTCAAGTGGACAGTTACCAGTTCTTTCTCCAA
>CAMNMY010000161.1 GCA_946545105.1 uncultured Clostridia bacterium | reverse complement strand
CATTCTTGAATGACGATGAAACCACAATACTTCCAATCAAAATGCCAGTATATATTATTACAGCTATAAGCATCAAAATCGACATTGGGTTTTCTAAACCATTTTTTACAATGTGAATTGAAACATAAACAACATAGTAGATATATGCAAGCAATGTAACAGCGATATAAAGCCTGTTAAAAGTCTTACCAATAGGACCAAGTGCCCTATCTTTATATCCTATAAACATTTCTTTAAACGATGGTTTTTGTTGTTCTAAATCTTCTTCATGCTTCATATTCTTAATATTATCATCGAAGAAGGTATTTAACAATAATGATTATTTAATAAATTTTTTATAACCTTTACCAAATTGTAAAGCTTTAGATACACGTGATAATGTTGTGTTTGAAATACCTGTAATCTCTTGAATTTGAACGTAAGTTTTGCCTTCTTTTAAAAGCTTTGCAGCCTCAATTCTTTGAGATAAATTCTCAAGTTCTTTGTATGTTAGCAAATCTTCAAAGAAGATTTTACAATCTTCCTTATTTTGAAGAGTTGCTATTATATCATACATTTCATTAATTGACTCATTAGACATTTCTATCTTCAACCTCGTCAAAATCTTTGTTTTCTTTGCTCTTTTGCAAGAAAGCAACTGTCTTTTCTGACTTTGGATTTCCAAAGACTTGTCTTGGTGTGCCGATTTCTTCAACTACACCATCTGCCATAAATATAACTTTGTCTGAAACTTTCTTTGCAAATTCCATCTCGTGTGTAACGATAATCATTGTAGAATTTGTAGTTTCTTTCAATTCTTTGATAACTTTTAATACTTCGCCTGTTAACTCTGGATCTAGAGCTGATGTTGGTTCATCAAAGCATAAAATGTTTGGACGCATTGCAAGCGCTCTTGCAATAGCAACTCTTTGACATTGTCCACCAGATAATTGACAAGGATAATTCTTCATTCTATCCTCAAGTCCAACCCTCTTTAATAAAGCTTTTGCGTTTTCCTTGTTTGCATCCAACAAATATTTCTTATATTTCATAAGCTCTTTGTTGATATACTTTATTCTTTGAATAAAAGGATATCCTTCGTATTGGATTTTCAATTCTTTTTTCTTTGCTTTTAATTGGGCTGGAATCATTTGATTTGGCGCCAACATTACATTCTCTAGAGCTGTATATTGTGGGAATAGATTAAATTGTTGGAATACCATACCAAAATTTAAACTATGTAATCTTATTTGCTCTGCTGTTTCTTGCTTTATTGTCTTAGCATCGAAAATAATATCTCCATTTAGATTCATTGTTCCTTCATCTGCTGTTTCAAGATAATTTAAACATCTTAATAGCGTTGTCTTTCCAGAACCAGATGAGCCAATGATAGATAATACTTCACCTTGATTTAAATCAAAATCAATGCCCTTTAACACTTCAGTATTACCAAATCTTTTTCTAATGCCTCTAACTTCTAAAAATGCCATAACTCCTCCTTAAGAATGGAAATAACTTAATTTCTTTTCTATCCTTCTGAACAATAATGTCAAAAGACCATTGAAAATTAAGTAGAATGCTCCTGCATAGAATAGTGGCCAAATCAATGCCTTCAAAGACAAGATTTCTTCTGCTTTGAAGATAATGTCTGCAACCGCAATAACACGTGCAAGAGATGTATCCTTAACAAGAGTAATAATTTCATTACTCATAGGAGGAACTATATTCTTAATTACTTGTTTTAATACTACCTTGAAGAATGTTTGAGTCTTTGTCATTCCAAGCACTTGTCCAGCTTCATATTGGCCCTTAGAAATGCTTTCTATACCACCACGATATATTTCACTAAAATAACATGAATAGTTGATTACAAACGCTATTAATGCGGCTACGAATCTACCATATTCACCCAATTGACCAAAAATTGGAGTATTAAATACCATACCTGGCACATAGAATACTACGAATAATTGAAGCATTAGAGGTGTACCTCTAATTACCCAGACAAAAGCTCTTACCACTGCTTTTAGTGGCTTGAACTTAGACATAGAACCAAAACAAATAATTAAACCTAATGGAAGAGAAAAAGCCAAAGTAAGGATGAACAATAAACATGTCATCCCAAAACCATTAAGTAATTGTAATGTAACTGCTGTAAAACCCACGATATCCTCATTAAAAGGCGCAAGGCATAAAGCCTTGCACCTTATCTTAATTCTTATTTAACTAATTGACCAGCTACGCCGTACTTTTCAGCGATAGTTTGCATTGTACCATCAGCAATTAGTGCATCGATAGCTTCGTTAACCTTAGCAGCCATATCGCTTCCCTTTCTAAAACCGATAGCATATTCTTCAGATTCTAATTGGATAGCTGAAGCAACTGCTAGATCTGCAAAATCTCCAGATCCAACGATTTGGTTAGCTAATACAACATCTACTACTGCAAAATCTACGTTTCCGCTCTTAACTTCTGTTAAAGCATTCATTTGAGCAGCAACTGATGTAACTGTTGTTGTCATGTCTTTAGCAGCTGTTTCACCAGCAGAACCTTGTTCTGCAGCTCCTCTCTTTCCTTGGCAAGATTCAGCACTTGTATATTGAGCAGCATTAGCAGCCTTGATAACAACGCATTGTGTATTGTTTAAATAGCTCTTAGAAAATTCAATGTTTGCTTTTCTTTCTTCTGTTACTGTGAAACCATTCCAAATACAGTCAATATACTTAGAATTTAATTCTGTTTCCTTAGAAGCCCATTTAATAACTTGGAATTTAGCTTCAATACCTAGCTTTGCACATACTGCTTCAGCAAATTCTGTATCAAAACCAACTAGATCGCCATCTTCATTAAAATAGTTCATTGGCTCATAAAGTGTGATACCACAAACTAAAGTAC
>CAMNMY010000160.1 GCA_946545105.1 uncultured Clostridia bacterium | reverse complement strand
AATTGTGCTTACAATTTCTTGATTGATATTGAAAAAGTCTGTGCTAATAAATAGGGCATCAATAGAATGTATGTCACTCCATTTTGCATATAGTGTTATGTTAGACGGCGTGAATGATGAAGAATAATAAGTCGTTGTGAATGCGGAATCTAAATACCAGCCCATAAACGCCGCGCCATCTTTAATCGGTGTTAATTCGTGTGATGAAATATTTGCGCGTGTATAGTAATAATTGTATGGAGATTCTCCTGCCTTAAAAGATCCTCCATCTAATGCGTATGTAATAGAATAGAACGAATCACTTGCAATCCTAATATAAGAAGGTGTTCCTTGTGAAGATAAAGAATAATATTCGCCTTCATCTAATTTAAGCGTTAGCGCGCTGTTTGCTGTTGAATAAACGGTGTAACTAGAATGCCCAGATACCATTGAGGCAACGCTTGTTATGTTTTCGTAATAATAAGCAGAATAAGAATAATAACAATTTATATATCCTTTTGTGTCATCAATAGAACTGTAGAAATCTGTATATAAATACTTAACTGGAATAGATATATATGGCGTGAATTTTGCATAAAGTGTTAAATCTCCACTCATCGTAGATGGCTTTATCTTTTCTATGTAATTATTAAAAGAAGAATCTTTGTACCACCCAAGAAATTTATAGCCAGATTTTGTTGCTGGTTGAAGTGTAATATTGCTAGAAGATGAAGAAACGCTAGTTGGATTAGAAGGAGAATTTGTACCACCATCTAAAACATAATTAATGGTATAAACATTTGCTAACGGCTTTTGTAAAGCTATGGTTTCTTCAATTCTAAATGATTCTCCGTATACTTGTATGTCTGTTGATAAATAAGCGAAAAGAAATAGGACTAATAGTCCTAATAATGTAATTAATATTAGCGCGTTTTTATTATATATTATATTTTTCATATATAAAAAAACTTGCCATAGCCATGATTACTTGAGGTTCTCATTATTGCTATGGCAAGCCATAGGGAGACGATTTTGTCTATGTAAATACTCGACTTCGGGTAATTACAACTACATTTTAATCCTACTTCGGGTATTTGTCAATATTATTTCTTTAAAATATGTCAATTTATGATAAACTTTTCTCGAAATAAGGCAAGGCATAGGGAGAGTATGTTTGGCGAAACATTAAAAAAGCTAAGAATCGCAAGAGGTCTTAGCCAAGAAGAACTAGGGGAACTAACTCAATTAGGACAAAGTAACATATCGGCGTGGGAACGCGGCGGAAGAATGCCTTTGCCAGAAGGTTTGATTAAATTATCTTTGTTTTTTGATTGCTCGATTGATTTTTTAGTTGGCTGTGGTGAACATGTCAAAGATGAAGATTTGGTTTTGTTTGAACAATCATATTTAGCTTTATCTGAAGAAAACAAAGAAAAAGTTAAAAGTTATATTGATTCTTTAAGTAAAAATTAAGTAAAATACATATAATAATCTTAATACTTATTAGGAGCGGCCAAATGAGAAACAAAAGATTAAAAGCACAATTGTGGGATAAGACACAATTTTTTTTGTCAAATTTTTATGATCGTATGATGCATTATGCAATCTTTTATGAAGGATCATTAGATATAGATATTATTAGAAAATCAGTTAAAGCAGTTGTAGATAAAGTTCCAACTTTACATTCACAATATGTTGCAAGCCCAATTAAGCCTTATTGGAAAGTAAGAGAAGATTATACTCTTGAAGAGATGGCAGAAATTGAAGAGGTTGAAGATTTAGAAAAGTCGACATATGACTTTTTGATGGGCGAAGTTAGCCATAAAGATAAGTTGCAATTTAAGTGTAAAGTGTTTACTTGTAAAGACAAATGTTCTTTTGCAACAATTGTAAATCACCAATGTTTTGATGGAAGCGATTACAAATATGTTATGTTTAAAATAGTTGAATATTATAATGCATTTGTAAAAGGCGGTAATGGAGATAATGTTGTCTTCAAACAAGGCACTAGAGATTTTTCTCAAATCTATGAAAACATGGAGCCAAATGCCGCTAAAAAGGCAAAAGGCTTATACAACAATATATCTAGAACAGGAATCAAAACTAGATTTAGATTTACAGATGATAAAGACTGCACAAAGCGTTTAATTATGAAGATGATTCCAAAAGAATTGTTCGATAAAGTTAAAGCAAAGGGTAAAGCTGTTGGTGCTTCAATTAACGATGTTATGCTTACAGCATACTTTAGAGCATTAGTTAAGGAAATTGGTTGCAAAAAAGATGAGCCAATTAACATAACTTCAATGATGGATTTGAGACGTCATATGCTTAATGGAGATACAGTTGGTGTTACAAATATGACTGCATTTATGCCTTGCAAATTAAGTGAAGGTATAGGTGGCTCATTTGAAGATACTCTATCTAGAGTTAAAGAACAAACGTTAAAGCAAAAGAATGATGATGTAGCAGGTTTATATAGTCTTCCTCTTTTAGCTTTAGCGTATAAAGTATTCCAAATTGATTGTATAGCAACATTTGCTATTAAAATTGGATATGAAAATCCATTTATTCAAATGAGTAATTTGGGTATTATGAAGCCAGAACAAGTAAATTTTGAAGGCTGTTCAATGTATGATTGCGTAATGACTGGCGCAGTTAAATATAAGCCATATTTCCAATTTACTTGCGTAACAAGAGAAGGCAATATGAAATTCTGTGTAGCTGAAAAGTGTTCAGATAGAGATGAGAAATTAATAAGAGGCTTCTTTGATGATATGGAAGCTGAACTTGAAGGATATATAAAGATATAAAATGAAGGTTTTGTTTGTATGTTCATCAAACATTTGCAGAAGTCCTTTTTGCGAATATTTAATGAAAAGAATGGTTGAAGAAGATGAAAAGCTTTCTCTATCTATAGAGAAAA
>CAMNMY010000159.1 GCA_946545105.1 uncultured Clostridia bacterium | reverse complement strand
AAATTCACCTGAAATGTCTACAACTTCATCATTATATGTCCAATTAAGGAATCTATACCCTGTTCTTTTAGGTTCTTCAATGTCGCCGAACTTATCTTCATAATGAATTGTTTTTTCAACAGGTTTTTCTGGATACATAAACAAAATCTTATAATCAATTAAAGTTCTACTATAATTTGCTGTAAATTCAGTGTTACCTTTAATTGCTGATGGGTCTGGGTTCCAATTAGTAAATAAATAACTATATTTTTCATCCGAATTCCTTATTGGTGTTGCACCATTATATTCTGGTATAGTTCCATATGGCACATTATGATCGTTTTCCAAAATAGAATCATCATGGTTCTTCCATAAAACTGTATATTTATTTATTGTTGTGCTATATACGGCTACATAAGTTGCATCGCCACTTACTGGAACAATTGATGGTTCCCATCCGCTAAATGAATAAGAAAATTGTGCATCAGAAGGTCTTGTTGGATCTATCCCGCCATATATAGGAGTTGATCCATAAGCAACGTTTTCTTGCACATTTAATTCTTCATTGTCAAAATCTAAAAATCGAATTGTATATTTTTTAATCTCAGTTGAATAAGATGCTGTGTATTCTGCATCTCCACTAACGGGAACAATTGATGGAGTCCAAGAATCAAACGTATATGTATATTGAGCATCATCATATTCTGGAGTTTCCGTATAAGCTGGAGTACTTCCATATGCTAAATGATCTTCTTTTAAAATAGAACCATCTACATTTTTCCATGTAATTGTAAAAGATTTCAAAGTTTTAATTCTCAAAACATCTACATCCGCATTTAATTCAATAGGAATATCTTGAATTTGTTCTCCGCATTTGTTAATTGCGTTTTCATCATATAAATAATAATGATATTCATATCCTGTTTCTATTGTTTCAAAATTTGCATCAATGATATCTTGATAGGTAATTTGTGTCAAATTAGAAATGGTTCCTAACAAATTGCCTTTTCTATCTAAAACATTATTATCGTTTTCATAAACATTTATTGTATAAGTTGAATCAGCAAAAGCAGTGTTTTGAGCAAAAAATAAAAACGCACAAATCGAAATAAGTATACAACTTACTAATATCATAGATATTAAAATAGATTTATGCGCTTTTACCATTTATTACCTGCTATGTATGTCTAAGTATGTTTGTAAAATAATCGTAGCAGCTACCTTATCGATTACCTGTTTTCTTTTCTCCCTTCTCATCCCTGCTTCAATTAAAACTCTCTCAGAAGAAACTGTTGTTAAACGTTCATCTTGAAAATCAATCTTGCATTCATATTGTTTTTCTTTAAACTTCTCGTCAAGTAGTTGAGCAAATTCTTTTGCTTTTTCTACTCTTTCCCCAGAAGTACCATTCATATTAATTGGTAGTCCCATAACGACGCACTTAACACCATTTTGGATTGCAAGGTTAGCGATGTATTCTACATCTTTATAAATGAATACTCTATGATAAGTTTCAAGGCCATTAGCAATGATGCCCAATGAGTCGCTCATTGCTAGACCTATTCTTACATCTCCTAAATCGATACTTAAGTGTTTCATTAGCACTCTACCTCTTCGAACATTTTATCTACATTGTTATACACTTTAAATCTTAAAGCAAAATAATAAATCACAGCTACTACAAGCATAATGCCCCAAATTACAGCAGATGCAATATATTCATTACCAAATGCAATACCAATAAATGGCACACCAAAGGCTACAATTGCAGCTGGAAGTACTATTGCTAATGGAACCAATGTAGACATATTATTTTTTGTAATATCCTTAATAATATTCCAATCTAATTTTGGTTTCTTTAAATCTCTCTTCAAAGAGTATGCATTCATAGATAAAACAATTGCTGTTGTACATAGTAAGAATCCTATGATATCTATAACATTAAACTTCGTCATGATTGCAGCAATTACTAATGTAACTACAACACTTAAAAATGATGCAATATCTAAAATTCTCAATTTTGCTTTAAATATATCTACACCTTTAACTGGCAATGTTTTTAAAATTGCAAAGCTCTTGCCTTCCAATGAAAAACCTACAGATGCTGCTGCGTTTGCGCCACCAATCATAAACAATGAATAACCTAACGCAAAGCCTCTTGAAAACATACGAATAAACACATAATCATTTTCCCCTGCACCTTTTGAATTCATATCCATAATGAATATCATAATAAACGCCATCAATGGCCCCATAACATAAGCCATTAAGAAGTTAATAAACTTACTCATGTCTCTTGTTGTCGTTTTAAAATCTCTTGCAACAAGTGATCTTGCATATGATGTTTCTGTATACACTTTTTCGCTATCTCTAACACTAATGCTAATATTCTCTTCCAAAGATTGAACTGTAGAATTGTACAAGAATATTGAAAGCGCAATACCAATAGCAAAAGCACCAAGTGTTATTCCTAAATATAGTAACGCATTTAAAGCTGCTGATTGGTTAAACATAGCTTTAGCAAGTGCAAGTGTATGGAATGAATATTTACCTATTGTTCCTATATTCTTCATTGTTTCAGACCACATTTCTGCATTTTGAGCTGCAATCTCCTCGTCTGTATATTCAATTGGATTACCATTCTCGTCTAAAGGTATAGATGCCGCATTATTTCCAATATTTGAATATAGAGGAATATAAATAGCAAGCATTAATCCAACAATTAGCGCAACTATGAATATAGCGCCCAAAGTTTGATGCTTTTTAAAGAATGAATAAATTTTCATCAATGGGAACGACAATATTGATATTAATAAAATTACTAAAAGTGGCAATGTAATAATTGCTACTGGAATCAAAACGAAATACCATACTGTCAATTCAGCGCCTATCTTTGCTAGTGCTACAGCTGTAACAATTGTTGTTGGTAAAACCAATGCAGTTTCAACCAACAATTCCATTGCTGTTACTGTAATAATTTTTGAAATAAATATTTCTGCA
>CAMNMY010000158.1 GCA_946545105.1 uncultured Clostridia bacterium | reverse complement strand
CAATAAAGTCTCTATATGTTTGCATTAAAATAGCTTGTCCTTGAGCTGCATAATCTGTCTTAACATCTTGTGCATTTCCTTCAAGTTCATAACCATTTCTCTTTATAAAATCCAATCTACCAATTTCAGTAGCACCTGATGTAACCCAAACATAGCCTGGTTTTAATTCCTTAGAAATTCTAGCAATAACGTTATAGTTCATTTGCTTCCATTCTTTGTCTATTAAGGCCATTGAGCCAATCTTACCAACTAATTCGATGTCGAAGTTTGCCATCTATTCTTCTCCTTCTTTACGTGAACAAGCCACATAAACTATTTCTATATTATTATCTTGCGCATACATAACGCAAGCAACAGCAACAACATTCTTTGTAGAATCTTTTGTTGAAGTGATAGAAATCTTACCATCTGATGCCAATGTTACTGTTACATTTCCATCCAAATCTGTTCTAAATATTTTTTGAATTCCATCAGCATCATCATCTGGAGTAACATCGTGATAATCTGTTAATCTTGTCATCAATGGCTCTGTAGGATGTCCATAAGAATTATCTGCACCTACTGAGATTACTGCATATTCTGGATCAACCTTATCTAAGAAATATGTTTGATGAGTAGATGTTGTTGAACCATGATGAGCTACTTTTAAAACATCGATATCATAAGAATTGAAATATCCTTTTTCATATAAATACTTTTCACCCTTATAGTTTACATCGCCTGTTAAACACAATGTTCTTCCGCCGTATTGTATAAAGCAAACTGGAGATATGCAGTTAGCATTTTCAGCAGTTACGCCTTTCTTTTGGACAGGATAATCTGCCTCGTCAAATGTATAGCAATGCATTACCCAACTCTCTCCGCCTAAATCAAAAGTGCCTAAATTATACGTAATTGATGCACTCTTAGATTCACCATTTTCTTGATATGTTTCGGCTTTCATAGCTTTATATGCTTTTGTCCAAGTTCCAGAACGTTGAATTGAAGAATCTTCAGATAAAGAAATTTCCTCCGAAATAAATGGGATTAAGAATCTCTTTACTTCAACCGCTCCACATACTTGAGGAATATATTTTATATGGTCATAATCTGTATGTGTAACAAAATAATAATCCAACTTCGTTACACTATTTGCAGTAAATACTGCTTGGATATTTGCAAAGTAATCGCCCTTACCATTTTCTGTTCCACCATCAACGAACATATTCTCGCCTGTTGGGAATTCAACATATAAACCATCCCCTTGTCCAACATCAATGGCTGTCATAACAACGCTGGCACCATCTATTACATGGCCAGTACCATTATTTGTTCCACTGCCGTTATCGCCTTGCCCATTGTTTTGATTTCCGCCGTTGTCGGTATTCTCTACATCTTTTCCTGTGATTATATTTACTACATTTACAATAATATCTGGCTTTGTTACATAAACCACCACTATCGCAATAACTAAAAGAACAATTATTATTGACAACGCAATAACTACACCTCTATTCTTTAGCGCTTTCTTTGCTGCTTTTTTAGCCGTTTTCTTTACAGCCTTTTTTACTTGCTTATTTTCATTAGCTTTATTATTTGCCATATTAATCATCTCCTGCTTGATTAATAATATCTATAGCAGACATCTTTCCAGCTTTTGAATCGCCGTGCTTAATGCATGCTGTTGTAACGATAGCAATTAACACGAATGTAATTGCATAAACAAATAGATACTTATATGTGTTGTAACCATCTATTTCCATAATCAAACCTGCCAAGAATGGTGTAATAGCTTGAGCTGTCATAGAAGCTACATAATAGAATCCAGTGTATTTTCCTACATTGCTTCCCTTAGATAATTCTGTAACCATTGGAAGTGTGTTTACGTTAACGAATACCATACCAAATCCAGATAAGATAAAGCACACAGGGAACCAAACGCTAACACCTGGAGTTGATGCTGTCATAAAGAAGCATGGAATGTATGTTAAAGATGCTAATATCAAACCGGCAAAGATAGTTTTCTTTCTACCAATCTTTCCAGATAGCAAAGCACATGGAAGTAATGCTACTGCACCACCAATACCATTTGCTAGGTTTACGATAGTAACAACGCTTTGTTTAATGTTTAAGAAGTTTGTGCAATATACTGACATATGAGATCTTACGCAGTTGTATCCCATGAACCATAAGAATACTGTAGCAAGAATTAATACAAGTGATGTCATCTTAGATTTAGATAGCTTGTGTTGACCACGCTTTTCCTCTTCTTCTTCCTCATCGATAACGCCATATTTTTGCTCTTCATCTAATCTTTGTTGAACGAACTTCTTTTCTTTTACTAATAGTAGATATACAACTAGGATAACAATTAACAATCCAGCTGTAATTGACCATAGTGCAATGTGAGATTCATATTTCTTTGCACCAAATACCATATATACCAAGATAGATAGCGCTCCACCTACACCGCCCATTAGTGTGATTAAAGCGTTTGCTTGAGAACGCAAAGGCTTTGGAGTTACATCTGGCATTAAAGCGATTGCTGGAGATCTATATGAAGCCATAGCAACCAAAACACATAATAATGCTACAATGAATAATACTAATATTGCTGGATTAGCCGTCATAACAGATTTAGCAGTTTCGATTTGGATTGTTGTTATATCTGTAACTGTAAATGATGTATATGCAAGCCAATCTGGGCTAACATATCCATTTGCAGATAGAACTGTTACAATGCTTATGATTGTTGGATAATCCTTTTCTGGATCTAATCCTTGTAGTTCAGCAACAGAAACTCCAATTGAGTTCTTCATATCTGTAATCAACAATGTATATTCTCTGAACTCCATTAGCATTAAGAAAACAACAGATAATGCTGCGGCGATAGAACCCCAGAATATAAATGTTGTTCTTCTTCCATATTTAGCGTTTACAGCCTTATCACTAAGTCCACCAAAAAATGGCAATAAGAAGATAGCCAAAAGGTTATCTAAGCCCATAATGATTCCGTAT
>CAMNMY010000157.1 GCA_946545105.1 uncultured Clostridia bacterium | reverse complement strand
TGTATTTAGGCATAAAATACGACGATTTTGAATTCGCAGGGCGACAACTCACAATCCCATCTACTTGCGCTTCACGCAGCCTATTTGAAGGCGCCAAGCAAATCTTAGATGCGCTTCCTAATCGTCCAGCGCGTTTAATATCTTTAGGAACAACAAAACTTAGTACTTCCCCAATTATTCAAATGAGTATGTTTGGAAATGATTATGAAAAAGATCTTCAATTATCTCAATCTATAAGTAAGATAAAGAAAAAATATGGATACTCGTCTATTCAACCAGCATCCACACTTGCTAATTCTGATTTATGCGGCTCTATTCAAGATACCGACTATAAGCCATTTAAAAATTAGGACTTCTTCTTTTGAATGTATCTAGCTACTTCATCCTTATCTTGATAAGAAGTAACAATAAACAATTTATCCCCTTGTTTAATTTCTGTACTACCAGATGGGATTATCGCTTGTGTTTCTCTATAGATACATGCGATTGTATATAACTTTGTGTTTTCTAATTGTGCCAAAGTCTTTCCAACAATTGCTAGATTTGATGCGCTTAACTTAATTTCAAGCATCGCAATCTTATCTTGTTCTAGTGTTAGTGACTTAACAACGTTTTCAAATTCAGCTTCAGCCTTAATTGTTTGAAGTAGTAAGAATGCAGAAGATACTACACTCTTAATTCCAAGTTCATGGAATACATCTACGTTCTTTGGGTTTGATACAGTACATACGCATCTTTGGATATCGAAAACCTTAAGAGCAATTTGACAGATAACAAAGTTATCTTCATCTCTTGGACATAGCGCAACTACTAAATCACAATCTTGAATGCCCGCATCTGTTAAAACGCTAATTTGAGTTGGATCTCCTGTATAAACCTTAATGTGATTTTCTCTACTTAAAATCTTACTGTAATTTAAATCACTATTAATAACCACCAATTGATGCTTCTCTTCTTTGAACATCTTGATGATGAAATCGGCTTCATTTTGGCCACCAGCAATTAATATCTTCATACTAGTTTCCCTCCGATACCATATCAAAATATTGTTGAATAGATAAATTGAATGGATAAATTACTTTATATCTTGTACCAGCAAGTAGTGATACCTTATCTTCGTTTGATTGTCTTACAAAGATTTGAGGTACATGATAAATACCATCACAAATACTGGCAATAAAGATATTTGCATTATCTGAATTTGTACAAATAATAACTTGAGATGCTTTAGCAACTTCTGCTTCTTCTAAAACTTCCAATTCAAAAGCATCATCGTTTATTTCATAACCGCCAAATCCTTCTGGCAAATTATTAAAAGCTTCTTTGCTTTTATCTATAATAAATACATCTTGTCCACGGGCTGATAAGTTACTAGCCAAATATGATCCAAACTTACCTGCTCCAACTACTATAATATGATCTTTCATCTTACCTCTTTATGTGCGCATATCACACAATTAAATTATACTATTAACTAGCAAATTGTCAAAACTACCCTTAATAATCGCTTCTCTTTACTTCTTGATCGCTCACATAACTCAAGAATGAATTGCGGAACTCACTCAATTCCATAATCTATTTTTAAAATAGTTATTTTTATACTTATGCTCCTTTTCCTCATATATTATATAGAAATACCTTATATATTTATATATCTTTTTTATAAGTTTTTTGGAATTTTTACAAAAAAAAATTAAGGGATTTGCACATACAAATCCCTTAAATCTCATTTTATATCCTATTATTTACGAGGATTCTTGATGTTTGCTTGAGCAGCAGCCAATCTAGCGATTGGTACTCTGAATGGAGAACAAGATACGTAATCCAAACCAATATCATGGCAGAACTCGATAGATGATGGATCACCACCGTGTTCACCACAGATACCGCAGTGGATATCCTTTCTTGTGTTATGTCCCATTTCAACTGCCATCTTCATTAGCTTACCAACACCAGTTGTATCCAATCTTGCGAATGGATCAAATTCGTAAATCTTAGCATTATAGTAAGATGGTAAGAACTTAGAAGCGTCATCACGGCTGAAACCAAATGTCATTTGAGTTAAGTCGTTTGTACCGAAGCAGAAGAATTCAGCTTCCTTAGCAATTTCATCAGCTGTTAGAGCAGCTCTTGGAATTTCGATCATTGTACCAACTTCGTACTTTAAGTTAGCGCCAGCTTCCTTGATTACAGCATCAGCTGTTTCAACAACTGTCTTCTTGCAGAACTTCAATTCCTTAACGTCTCCAACAAGTGGAATCATGATTTCTGGAACTACGTTCCAATCTGGATGTCTCTTTTGAACAGCGATAGCAGCCTTAATTACAGCCTTTGTTTGCATAACAGCAATTTCTGGATATGTAACAGCTAGACGGCAACCTCTGTGTCCCATCATTGGGTTGAATTCATGTAGAGAATCACAAATCATCTTAATTTCTTGAACTGTCTTGCCTTGAGCATGAGCTAATTCTTCGATATCTCTGTCGATTGTTGGAACGAACTCATGTAGAGGTGGATCCAAGAAACGAATTGTAACTGGTAGACCCTTTAGAGCTTCCATTAAGCCTTCGAAGTCAGCTTGTTGCATTGGTTCGATAGCCTTTAGAGCTTCAACTCTTTCTTGTTCTGTTTCTGAACAGATCATTTGACGGAACTTTTCAATTCTGCCTGGTCCGAAGAACATATGCTCTGTTCTGCAAAGACCGATACCTTGAGCACCTAATTCAGCAGCTCTTTGAGCATCAGCTGGTGTATCAGCGTTTGTTCTAACGCCTAGTGCCTTATACTTATCAGCAAGTTTCATGATTCTTCCAAAGTATCCTGTGTTTGGATCTGCTGGAACTGTCTTAATCATAATATTGTAAATATTACCTGTAGAACCATCTAGAGAAATTGGATCGCCTTCTCTATAAATCTTTCCACCTAATTCAAAGTACTTTTCTTCTTCGTGCATCTTGATGTCTCCGCAACCAGATACGCAGCATGTACCCATACCACGAGCAACAACGGCAGCGTGAGATGT
>CAMNMY010000156.1 GCA_946545105.1 uncultured Clostridia bacterium | reverse complement strand
GACATCTTGCTTTAGCAGCAAATGTAGCATTTCCAAAATCTTTACTATATGTTCTTCCATGGTAGCTTTCGTCTGGTTGATTGAATAATTCTTCAAATCTTGGGTTTCCTTGGAATTTGAAGTTTCCTAAATCAACAATAATTCCACCTACGCATGAAGCATGGCCATCTAAATACTTTGTTGTTGAGTGTAAAACAACATTTGCTCCATGATCTTTTGGCTTTAATAAACATGGTGTAGCTAATGTGTTATCTACCATGAAAAGTAAACCATACTTATTTGCAATTCTAGAGAACTTGTCAAAATCCAAAATTGTCATTGCTGGATTTGCAATAGTTTCTCCGTAAATAATCTTTGTTTTATCATCGATTAATTTTTCAATTTCTTCTTGTGGTGCATCTGGGTCGAAGAATCTTGTATCTACGCCATATCTTCTCAATGTAACGTTGAATAAGTTATATGTACCACCATATACCATTGATGAAGCGATGATATTATCGCCTGCAGAACATGCATTTAAAATAGCCAATGTTTCTGCTGCCATACCAGATGAGCAAGCTAGTGCTGCAACTCCATCTTCAAGCATTGCAATCTTCTTTTCAAAAGCATCAATTGTTGGATTAGAGATTCTTGTGTATAAATGACCTGTTTCTGGGTAATCAAACACATAAGCCATCTTATCAGCATTCTCATAGAAGAATGTTGTTGATTGATACAATGGCAAAACTCTTGGTTCTCCGTTCTTTGGAGAATATGAACCTTGTACACATTTAGTTTCGAATTCCATCTTGTTCACCTCGTTATGAGTTGTATTCTTTTACAGCTCTTTCTATATTTCGTTTTTGTTGTTTTTCTCTTTCTACATCACGTTTATCGTGAAGTTCTTTACCTTTAGCTAAAGCTACTTTAACTTTTACAAGGCCTTTCTTTAGGTACATTTCAGTAGGAATAAGAGTATATCCCTTTTGCTCTACCTTTCCTCTTAGCTTGTCTATTTCCTCTTTATGCGCTAAAAGTTTTCTAGGTCTTCTTTCTGCTACATTAAAATAGCTTCCTTTTTCGTATGGCTTAATATAAACATTCATAAGCCATAACTCGTTGTTTTTAACAACACAGAAGGAATCTTTTAAATTCACGCTTCCATTTCTTATAGACTTTACTTCCGAACCAACCAATTGAATACCAGTTTCTAAGAAGCTTTCAAAGAAGTATTCATGGCCAGCTTGTCTATTTACGCAAATTACTTTTATTCCTTCACTCATATTTTGCTCTTTATTAAAAAAGTCCTTCCGCTTTATCTGCAAAAGGACTTTTCTTCTTTACTTTGTCTTAATTTATACTTCAAGATAAGTGATAAAGAAGAAAATTGCTAAGATTGACATCGCTACTGCAATACTTATTGTAATGATTCTTAGGATGCTTTCTTTAGATCTTCCTTTATTCTTTCCTGCGTATGTTTGTGTGTCCTCTCCGGCAATTGTACCAATGTTACCTGTAACTGGCTTTTGCATTAATACAACTACTATCATTGCTATAGATAATATCAACAACAACACTGCATCTACAATACGAAGTACATGAGCTACTTCATAATCGATTAATGCTGCTGATGCTAAATACATTAAATTCATTTTTTGTCCTCCAACTAATGGTCGCTTTGCAATAATAACACACAAAATGTTTTTTTGACAAGCGTTTTTTATATACTAAATATGCGCGAATAATTACATCATTGCTTCTATTGTCTTTTGAAGAAGCTCATTTTTAGCCTTAGATTCTTCTAGTGTTTTTTCGCAAGTTGATACATAAATCTTAATCTTTGGCTCTGTTCCAGATGGTCTAATACATAACCATTCATCATTACCCATATCGTATTTAATAACGTTTGTTTTAGGCAATTTTGCATCTTCTACTCTGCCATCTGTATACTCGATCGTTCCCTTGTTTAGATCCATCTTTGAAACAACTTTATATCCAGCTATCTCTTTTAGAGATGTTGTCTTAAATTTGTTCATAATATCTGCCATCTTTTGCATACCATCAAGTCCTGGGAAAGATAGTGCTTTTGCTGTTTCTACAAAGTATCCAAACTTCTTAAATAATTCTTGTAATTTGTCATACAAAGTTACATTGATGCTTGTGTAGTAGCAAGCCATTTCTGCAAATAACATTGAAGCAACTACGGCATCCTTATCTCTTGCGTGCGTACCACTTAAAGATCCATAACTTTCTTCATAGCCAAACATAAATGTATGCTCGCCTGTTTGTTCCCATTCTTTAATCTTTTCACCGATAAACTTGAATCCTGTTAATACATCGTATACTGCTACACCATAGCTTCTTGCGATTCTATCTGCAAACTTTGTTGTAACAATTGTCTTAACAACTGCAGCGTTTTTAGGCAATGTGCCTTCTTGTTGATGTCTCATTAAAATGTAGTCCATTAACATAGCACCTATTTGGTTACCATTCAATAGAATGAATTCGTTTTTATCGTTTCTAATTGCAATACCCATTCTATCGCAATCTGGGTCTGTTCCAATTACAATGTCTGAACCTAACTTATTTGCAAGTTTAATACCTAATGCTAAAGCATCTGGTTGTTCTGGGTTTGGCACTTTAACTGTTGAGAACTCTGTATCTGGGTTCTTTTGCTCTTCAACAACGCTTACTGGGATTCCCATTCTTCCTAACATTGTTGTAACTGGCATATATCCAGAACCATGAATTGGGCTGTAAACAATCTTAATTGAAGAAGCAACTTCTTTAACTGCCTTTGGAGATAAAGATAACTTTGAAATCTCAGCAAAATAGTCTTCATCTAGATCCTTTCCCACAATTGTGATATGCTCACTAATCTTTTTGTTATTGAATCCTGCTACGCAACCTTGGCACTTAACATCTACTTTTTCTTTTGCTAGTCCAAAATATGGAGTCTTTTCAATGAAATCTACAACTACCTTTGTTGCTTCTGGAGACATTTGTGCTCCGTCTTCACCATATACTTTGTATCCGTTATATTCTTTTGGATTGTGAGATGCTGTAATCATAA
>CAMNMY010000155.1 GCA_946545105.1 uncultured Clostridia bacterium | reverse complement strand
TAAGTGCGTAGATAAATGTTTCGAAAAGAATGAAAAGGTAGATATTACAATTCGTCCAGAAGATATCATTATTACAAAGGGCGAAGATAAAGGCCATTTCAATGGTGAAGTATTAACTTCTGTATTTAAGGGTACTTATTATGAAATGGAAGTTATGGCAAACAATTATGAATTCACAGTTCAATCTCAAAAAGAATTCAAGCCAGGCGAAAAAGTTTCTTTAGAAATCGATCCAGATAGCATCCACATCATGAAGAAGATGTTAACAGAAAACAAGCATAAGGGTGTTGTATCTAAAGATGGCATAGTTTCATTCTGTGGCGGAGATTGGGAAATCCCAACGGATGGATTTGCAATCGGAGATGAAGTATTTGTACATATTCCATTTGCAGCGGTCGAATTAATGGACGATGAAGAAGATGGTGTAGTAGGAGCTAACGTAACACAAAGCTTATACAAAGGTACATATTACCAAGTTCAAGTATACACAGATACAGATGAAGACTTCTATATCGATACTGCAGACGAATGGGATATGAATGATAGAGTAGGTGTAAAAATCGATACATCTAAGGTAGTTTTAGAAAAATACGTTGAACAAGCTGAAGAAAAGGAGGAAGTATTAGATGTTGAATCGCAAGGCTAAGGTATTTAGACCAACAGCATTTGCTTTCCCATATCTAGCAATGACATTAGTCTTTGTTATTGTTCCACTATTCCTAGTTTTAATTTATGCGTTTAGGGGATCTGATGGATCATTTACAATACAAAACTTTGCAAGAGTATTTACTGATCCAACAACAGTTTCTCAATTAGGGAAAACAATTGGTGTTGCTGCGCTATCTACAGTGGTTTGCTTATTGATAGCTTATCCAACTGCATATATTTTGGCATCTCAACCATTTAATAAGATGGCAATATTAGCATTGTTATTTATTATCCCAATGTGGATTAATTTCATGCTAAGAATTTTCGCATTAAAATCATTACTTGAAATGTTAAATATGAAGCCAGGTCTTGCTATGGCAGTAATCGGAATCGTTTATGATTTCTTCCCATACATGCTTCTTCCTATTTATACGGTTTTATCTAATATGGATAAAAGCTACATAGAAGCATCAAGAGATTTAGGTGCAAATAACGTTGGAACATTTTTTAGAATAACACTTCCATTATCTATCCCTGGCGTTATTTCAGGAATTAGCATGGTATTTATGCCAATCTTCTCATCTTACGCTATTACAGATACAATGGGTGGAACAAATGTAACAGTTATAGGTTCAAAAATAGCAGCGCTATTTGAAAATCAAAACTACGGAAACTATGGCTACGGCTCTGCATTGTCTTTCGTATTACTTGTAATCGTTCTTCTTGCAATGGTTATAGGTAACATTTTAACAAAGACAACAACAAAAGCTCCAGCAAAAGGAGGTAAGGCATAATGAATACTAAGGGATCAAAAGTATCTTTAGCATTAAAGTGGTTGTTCTTAGCAGTTGTTTTAGTAGCTATATATCTTCCACTATTTATGATTATTCTTTATTCATTCTCAGCTTCTAAAACTGTTGGTGGAGACTTTGGGCAATTTACATTTACGCTATATCAAAAGTTGTTTTCAAACACAAAACTTTTAGAAGCAACAAAGAATACATTATTAGTAGGATTAATTTCAGCATTGTTATCTACAATACTTGGAACGACAGCTGCTGTTGGTATTCACTATATGCGTTCTAAGACAAAAGCAGCAGTAGATGCAGCATCTCAAATAACAATCGTTAACGCAGAGATCGTAACCGCTATGGGATTCTTCCTATTTATGGTATTTATGCGTGACGTTATTACACTTCCTGTAAACTTCGGCCTTGGCTGGTTGATTGTAACGCATACAATTATCACTATGCCATATGTCGTATTAACAGTAAGTCCAAGATTAAAGCAATTAAATCCAAATCTATTGGAAGCATCTATGGACTTAGGCGCTGGCCCTATGAGAAGTTTATTAACAGTTATGCTTCCTCAATTAGCAGGGGCTATGGTTGCTGGATTTGCGCTTGCATTTACTTTATCATTAGACGATTTCGTTGTAACAAACATCAATACTCTTGGTGCAAACGTTACGACTATCTCAACATATGTATATGATGGTTTGAAAAAGAAACTATCAGCAGACATTCGTGCATTATCTACAATTATCTTCGTTTTAGTATTAGGAGTTTTGATTGTATTTAATGTAATTAAAAATAAGAAACAAAAAGAACTTTTACATAAGTAATTTGGAGGTTATAAAATGAAAAAAGTTGTTAGCATATTATGCATTTTAGTAATTGTTATCGGTTTAACTTCTGCTTTTATCGCATGTAAATCAACACCTCGTGAAGAAACACTTAAAGTTTATCTTCCAGGCGAATACATCGATGAAGATATGGTAGAAGATTTCACAACTTGGTATCTAGAACAAACTGGCGAAAACATTGTTGTTGAACTAGACACATTTGATGCAGTTGAAAATATTCAATTAGCTCTAGAAGGTGGAAACGCAGATTACGATATCGTTTGTCCAAGTGATTACATGGTTGAATATCTAATCGCTCATGATTTAATCAAGGAAGTTGATAAAACAATCATCGACATTACAGCTGACGGTTTATTCAAAGATGAATATTTAACAGTTGCAAGACAATATGATCCAGAATTGAAATTCTCAGTTCCTTATATGTATGGAACACTAGGTCTTGTTTATGATTATTCAAAAACAGGAGACCACATTTATTCTTGGGAAGATTACTTTGGACCTAAATACAATGGCCAAGCAACAAAGTCTCTAAAGAAATCTATGAGAGATGCATATTCTGCTGCATGTATATATGATAACAGCAAAAAGCCAGCAGCTGATCAAAAGTCTATTCAAGAAGTATTTGAAGATACATCACTTGAAACAATCAACGCAGCTAAGACAATTCTACAATCTATCGTTAACGGAAATGCTGTTTGGGATATTGATAACGTTAAGTACGAAATGGCTGCAGGAAACAGCACAGTAAAGGTAGCTTTAATGTGGTCTTGCGATGC
>CAMNMY010000154.1 GCA_946545105.1 uncultured Clostridia bacterium | reverse complement strand
TACAGCATTATCTGAAATACAGAAACCAGCCATATTAACACCCATATCTGTTGGTGATTGATATGGAGATTTTCCTAAAATCTTTTCAAAGATTGCATTTAATACAGGGAAGATTTCAACATCTCTATTGTAGTTAACTGTTGTAACACCATATGCAGCTAAATGCCATGGGTCAATCATATTAACGTCAGATAAATCTGCTGTAGCGGCTTCGTATGCAATGTTTACTGGGTGATTTAAAGGCAAATTCCAAATAGGGAATGTTTCATATTTGGCATAGCCAACTTTGTTGCCTCTTTTGTGCTCATGATAAAGTTGAGATAAACATGTAGCCATCTTACCAGAACCAGGACCTGGAGCTGTTACGATAACCAACTTTCTTGAAGTTTCAATATATTCATTCTTTCCATAACCTTCATCAGAAACGATATATGATGCGTTATTTGGATATCCCTTGATTGGGTAATGTCTAAATACTTTAATACCAAGCTTTTCAAGCTTTTGTTGATATTCCTTTGCTGGCTCGTTATCTTCTGTGAACTTTGTAATACAAACAGAGCCAACATAAAGACCATAAGATCTAAATACGTCGATTAATCTTAAAACATCTTGGTCATATGTAATACCAAGGTCAGCTCTTAGTTTATTCTTAGCAATATCTGTAGCAGAAATAGCGATAACGATTTCTGCATCGTCTTTCAATTTTAATAACATTTTAATCTTGTTATCTGGAGCAAAACCAGGAAGAACTCTTGACGCATGGTAGTCATCAAAAAGCTTTCCACCGAACTCGATATATAGCTTTCCACCGAACTCATTAATTCTTTCTAGAATCTTTTCAGATTGCATTGTTAAATACTTTTCACTATCAAATCCAATTTTCATATAATTACCTCGTTAAAAATTGTAATAAATTAGAGAACATTTTTCAATATTTTTTATAAAAAAATAGGGCAAATTTTATGAATTAAAAAAATATTACAAAAAAATAATAAATTTTTCCCTTTTTATGTTGGTTTTATGACTTAAATATTGTAATATTTATAGTGTAATAATTTAGGAGGCAATACTTTTATGTATAGCAATTTAGAAGGGTTAATTAAAACCATTCGTGTTTTATCAGCAGATCAAATAGAAAAAGCAAATTCAGGACATCCAGGAACACCTCTAGGCGTAGCTCCTTTGATGGCAGAATTATTTGCAAATCAAATTAATGTAAATCCAGCAAATCCAAAATTCTTTAATAGAGATAGATTTGTATTATCTTGTGGACACGCATCTTCAATGCTATACAGCATTTTGCATCTATGTGGATATGATATTACTAAGGATGACTTAGCAAACTTCAGACAACTACATAGTAGAACTCCAGGACACCCAGAACTTGAAACAAGTGGTGTAGATTGTGCAACAGGTCCTTTAGGACAAGGTATTGCTAACGCAGTTGGTTTTGCTGTAGCTGAAAAGATTTTGGCAGCAAAATTCAATAAAGATGATTTAAAGGTAGTTGATCACTATACATATGCACTATGTGGTGATGGATGTATGATGGAAGGCATCGAAAACGAAGCAGCATCTTTAGCTGGTACTTGGGAACTTGGAAAATTAATCCTATTCTATGATTCAAATAGAATTACAATTGAAGGCTCTACAGATTTAGCATTTACAGAAGATGTAGCAAAAAGACATGAAGCTTTGGGCTGGCAAGTTATTAAAGTTGGCTCAGTAGATAATATTGATAAGATCAGAAAGGCAATCAAGAAGGCTAAAGCAAATACTAAGCAACCTTCATTAATTATTGTAGAAAGCCATATAGGCTTTGGCTCTCCAAAAGTTGATTCAGCTTCATCTCATGGTGCTCCATTAGGTGCTGAAGCTTTACAAGCATTAAAGGATAACCTTGGTTGGACACTTCCTCCATTTGAAGTTCCAGAGGATGTTACAGATCTTGCAAAGATTATGAAGAGAAAAGGAAAGAAGCTTGAAAAGTCTTACAACGAAGTTTTAAAGGCATACGAAGCTAAGTATCCTCAAGAATATAAAGAATTTGTTGCTTGGGTTCACAACGAAGGAAACAAGGCAGCAATTAATGATCCTGAATTATTTAACGTTAATCCAAATTCAATCGCTACAAGAAATCACTGTGGCGAAATTCTAGCAAAGCTAGATAAGCATATTAAGAACTTAGCAATTGGTTCTGCTGATCTTGGTGGTTCTAACTGCACAGTTATTAAGGGTAAGGAATATTTCTCAGCACAAAATCCAACTGGACTTGAATTCCACTATGGTGTTAGAGAACATGCTATGGGTGCTATCTGTAATGGTATGGCATTACATGGTGGTTTTGTTCCAATGTGTGCTACATTCTTCGTATTCTCAGATTACATGAAGTATTCAATTAGAATGAGCGCTTTAATGAAGCTTCCAGTTACATATATCTTCTCACACGATTCAATCGGTGTAGGCGAAGATGGACCAACACACCAACCAGTAGAACAATTAGTTTCTATTAGATCTATTCCAAGATTAGATGTATATAGACCATGCGATGGTATTGAAACAGCTGCTGCATTTGTTCATGCACTTGAAGCAAATGGCCCAACAGCAATCATCACAACAAGACAAAAGTTGTTAGTACATAACAAATCTACAAAGGAAGGCGCTCTAAAGGGTGGTTATATCCTAATTGATTCTGAAAAGAAAGTTCCAGATGTTATCATTATGGCTTCAGGATCAGAAGTTGGACCATGCGTTCAAGCTCAAGCTCTATTAAAAGAACAAGGAATTGATGCAAGAGTTGTATCTATGCCATGTATGGAAGTATTTGATAGACAATCGAAAGAATACCAAGAAGAGGTTTTACCAAAGGCTTGCAAAGCAAGATTAGCTGTTGAAGCTGCTACTGCAAAAGAGTGGGGTAAATATGTTGGTATCGATGGAGATTATATCTGCATGGAAGATTTTGGAACATCTGCTCCATTTAGCAAATTGTTTGAACACTATGGATTTACAGCAGAAAACGTAGCAAACAAAGCAAAAGCACTACTATAACAACAACGGGTTGAAATAATAAA
>CAMNMY010000153.1 GCA_946545105.1 uncultured Clostridia bacterium | reverse complement strand
TCCAAGTTCTGATAACTTTGAAATTATCATCTCTTTTGATACTGGAGATTTAGAAGCTACATCTACAACGTCGAACAATTTTTCAATTTTACTTGTTCCAGATTGTGCTATTACTTTAAAAGATTTGCCCTCATTTGCAAAAAATTGAATTTTTAAAGGCAAATGTATATCTGGGTTTTCATACTCTTGAACCATATTATTATCCAAAGTAAGGAAAACTTTAGATCCAGCTGGATAAACCTTTAAAGTCTTTATAACGCATAAACCGTTTTCATATTTAATATTATCTATTAAGAATCCACCTACTTCTGCATTGTTATATAGAACCTTAACGCCATCTTTTAAATTTAGAGGCTTAGTTGTCTTGATATATAACGTATTTTTAGCAGATGATACGATTTCGCCGACTTCTTCTCCGATATTACCTTGTACGTTTATACTCATAATATCTTTTGTTTTATCGAAGTTATATCCTTTCGTAAATGAGCCACGGTTATATGCTCGTCTTAATTTTTCTAAATAGTTTGGATCTTTCTTGCCATCTAGGGCTAATCTATATTGTCTTACGACTTCACCTACATAATGAGGTGCTTTCAATCTACCTTCAATCTTTAGAGAATCTACTCCCCAAGATTCTAATTCTTTAATTTCATCAATAAAGCATTGATCAGATGGAGACAAATAATATTTGTCTTTCCCTGTTAATTTCGATGTATAGCATAATCTACAAGGTTGTTTACAAAGCCCACGATTGCCCGAATCTCCGCTCATATACGAACTTAATAGACATCCGCCCGAAAAAGCTACACAAAGCGCTCCATGGACGAAATATTCAATCTCAAGTCCTAAAGTCTTAATCTTTATTACATCTTCTTTTAGTGCTTCTCTAGATAAAACTACTCTTGTAAATCCAAGTTCCTTGGCAATTTTTGCTCCTTCATAGTTATGAATTCCCATTTGAGTTGAAGCATGCATTGGGATATCATACTTTTTAAATGTTGGTATTGTTCCAAAATCTGTAACTAAGAAAGCATCTACATTTGCCTTAGCTGCTATATCTACTTGTTTTTCAAATTCATCAAATTCTGAATCTTTAATTAAAGTATTAAATGTTACATATACCTTTACATTATGTAAATGGCATAAAGAAACAACATCTTTGATGTTGTCCTCGTTAAAATTATCTGCTTTTGCACGGGCATTAAACTTGTCCATGCCTAAATAAACGGCATTAGCTCCTGAGTATATAGCAGCAATTAATGCTTTATATGAACCTGCAGGAGCTAATAATTCCATTATTGTCTTAATGTTGCGTCAAACGCTTCTTGTAATTTCGTGAAGATCTTGCTCATCTTATCTGCAACTTCTTCATCAGTTAAAGTCTTATCTGGTAATCTGAATACCATATTAACAGCTACAGACTTCTTGTTAATACCTACTGTTACTGGATTTCTATAGATATCAAATACTTTTGCTTCTCTTAACATATTGCCACCAGCTTTCTTAACTTGAGCAATAATATCACCAACTGGAACTTCTTCCTTAACGATAACCGCTAAGTCTCTTTCGATTGGTGGATATTTACCGATTTCTTCAAACTTGTAAGCATAGCTTGCAATTCTATTTACGATTTCTAAATCGATTTCAGCAATATATAATCTATCTTTTACATCCATTGAACGAGATACTTCTGGATGAACTTCACCAATGTATCCTAATCTCATATTGCCCTTGAAGATTTCTGCGCTCTTGCCAAGGTGAAGATATGGGATTTCAGCACGTTTAATTTGAATTCCCTTGATGTTATACTTTTCAAGTATAGCCATAACTACTGACTTTACTGTATAGAAGCTTTCTTTTTCACCATAAGAACCAATTACCAAGTTTTGATGTTCAAGTGGTTGCTCTGTAAGTGGTAATGCCTTTGGAATATATACATTTGCAATTTCAAACAACTTAGCTTGCTTGATATTCTTTAGATAGTTTGTTGCTAAAGAATTTAGCATTGAATATGCTAAAGTTGTTCTCATTACAGACATATCTTCGCCAAGTGGGTTCATTAATTCAACATAATTTCTTAATTCATGATCCTTTGGCAATCTTAATGTATCGAAAGCCTTTGGTGAGATGAATGAATATGTTAATGTTTCTGAATATCCGTTAGATACACAGATTTCCTTAACCATCTTTTGAAGCTTTTGTTCTCTATTATATCCACCTTGAGTATGGCTACAGCCTTCAAGTGTTCCGTTGCTTACTTTATCATAACCATAATATCTGATTACTTCTTCAGCTAAATCGTTAGCATTTTCGATATCATCTCTAAACAATGGAGATTTGCATGTAACCTTGTTACCTTCAATAACTGTTTCGATTTGTAAAGAATTTAATATCTTAGATATTACATCAGCTGGAACTTCAATTCCTAAGATGTTATTGATTTCATCAACTGTTGTTACGATTGTTTCTTGCTTTAATTCTTTTGCAAGTTCATCAATAATACCTTCAGCGATATCACCACAATTGTATTGTTGAATTAGGTGCAATGCTCTATATAATCCAAGTCTTTGTGAATCGAAATCAATTCCTCTTTCAAATCTGAATGAAGAATCAGAATGTAGATTCAATGTTCTTGCTGTACGTCTAATGTTATCTCTTGCGAATTTAGCAGATTCAAATACTACAGTTTTTGTTGTGTTTTTGATACCTGAATTTAATCCGCCCATGATACCAGCCATACAAGATGGCTTTTCTCCATCAGCAATAACTAACATAGAATCGTTTAATACATTATCTTTTTCATCAAGTGTTACAATGTGTTCACCATTTTTAGCTCTTCTTACGATAATTTGATGGCCTGCTAAATCGTTATAATCAAAAGCATGCATTGGTTGACCAATTTCAATTAGAACGAAGTTTGTAATATCTACGATATTGTTGATTGATCTAATACCAACACTCTTTAATCTTTCCTTGATAAATTCTGGAGATTCTGCAATTTTAATATTTGTTACAGCACCAGCCATATATCTTGGGCAAAGCTCTTTATCTTCTACAGTTACCTTCACAATATCCTTAATATTGCTAGTTTTA
>CAMNMY010000152.1 GCA_946545105.1 uncultured Clostridia bacterium | reverse complement strand
CTATAAATATAACAATTACAATTAATCCGCTCTCTATTGAAGATTGCCAAATACAAGATTTGTCTGCTACATATAAAGCTACAGCGTATACAGTTGATGATTTCAGCGCAAGATTGGTGAAGGATAGTGGCAATAGAGATTTGCTTTATGATACAGATTATTCTCTTTCTATGGGCTCAGGAGAGGGCGTGGATAACATAAACGCATCATCGACAACGGTTCACGGCAAATTAATAATGCAAGGACATGGGAATTATTATGGAACTAAAGAGATAGATTTCCAAATTGAAAGAGAATCGCTAAATAATCAAGCAATCGATATTGCTTTTACGGATTTATCAAACGATTTTATATATAATGGCTTAGAAATTACAAGAACATATTCAAGCATAAAAGATACAACTATAAATTATGTATTAACAACTGATGATTATATAGCAAGTTATGAAAATAATATAAACGCAGGATTAGCACAATTAGTTATTACAGGAAAAGGCAATTTTAAAGATTCATATGTTTATGAATATGAAATAGCAAAGCAAGAAATAGACACAACATCATTTAGTCCAAATCTAGAATATACGACCTACAATGCAACAGATAGAAAGGCAGATTATCGTTTAACCGGTGCCGATGAGAGGTTTAACTATTTGGAAGTTGAATATACATATTCAAAGGATGATGAAGTAACACAAGATGTTAAAAATGTTGGTGATTATTATGTTAATATGACTATTTCTGTGGATAGCGAGCATTCAAATAACTATTGCATCAACATAAATGAAAAGAATGCATATTTATATATACAAAAAGCACAAGCCAATGTAACAGCATCTATTAGCGCTACTGGATATGATTATACTGGTGCTAAAATCATTCCAACAATTAATGTTAGATGGAAAGGAGATGCTTTACCATATAGTCAATATCAAATAGTAACATCTAAGACATATGGTGGAGAAATGGTAGATTCGATTGATGCTGGTAGATACTATATTAAATTGCAATCAGACAACTTCAGCTTTGATAGTTCAGAATTCCTATTTGATATAAATCAAATAGCTTTACCATCAAATGCACAAATTGAATGGCCAAAAGTATTTAGAGATGTATGGCAATATAATTACAAAGACCATGCGCCACAAGGTGGATCAATAACAATTAATGGGGAACAAATTCCAGTTAATTATGCAATGAATTATATGACGGATGATGATAACAACATATTAGGTGTAGAAATCAATGCCATAATGAAGAACTATAAGACAGAGAGAATACAAGTAAACAACGGCAATGAATTAATAAGCGTAGTTAACACCTTAGGAATTGTTATGAGACAAAATGGAGTTACATTAACAGCTTCGCAAATGGATTCATTATCTAATTTGCATATGGGAGATGAAATTGAAGTAGATGTACCGCAAGGATATGAGATAGTATATACAACTGTCGAAACAAGTTCAATTTATACAAATACTGCAACATCTGGAAATACATTAAGAGAAATTTTGGGTGGAGCAAGAGTAGATGGTAATTTGTGTAATGAAGAGAAATTTAGACTTTGTCTAAACAATGTAAATGGTGAGCCTGTTGCTACATCAAAAGATGTAAATATAGGAAGAGCGATATTTGATCATTATGGTTTATTCGAAAATGCGTACGATTTAGAACCAAAGATTAATGTTTTAAATCAAAGTACAAAGGAAGTAGACATTATAGAAGGATATACAATTAAAGTTGGATTAGATTCATCATATTCATATACTCTAAGTTATCATCTTGTAAAAACGGATGAAACAGAGACAGACGAGACAGAAAAAACTACTGCTTTTACATTTATAACTTCAAATGAAGTTAAGAAAGTTGTTATTACGATATATAATTCAAATGACGATATTATAGTTTATTTTGTTCACAATGTAGTAGAAGAAATTTAGCCATGAAAAAATGTCTCCCAAAAAGAGAGACAATTTTTTCAAAAGATTTTTTATAATTCAAACTATAATAAATAGTTTTAATTATTCTTGATTACCAAAGCTGCAGCACCTAAAATACCTGCGTCATTTTGTAAAGAAGCCGTTTTTACTATAACTCTTGGGTTATATTTACCACCATATGTGCAAGCATCTAATTGAGCTTGAAGTGGTTTTGTTAAATATTCTTTTTCTTTAGAGATTCCGCCGCCGATTAAAATTGCATCTGGTCTAAAGATATTAGCCATATTAACTAAGCCAACAGCAATATACTTAATGTATTGATCAACAACTGCTTGTCCAGCCTTGTCGCCCTTCTTAGCGGCGATGAAAGCAGTCTTACCAGAAACTTTGCCTTCTTCTTTCGCAACTTCATGCATATATGAATCTTTGTTAGCAGGATCATCTAGAGCAGCTTTTGTTTGTCTAATTAGGGCAGTAGCAGATGCGTATGTTTCCCAGCATCCTCTGCTTCCGCAATTACATTTTTCGCCGTCAACATTAATAATCATATGACCAGCTTCAGCGCCAGCGCCAGATCTTCCTTCAAATAATTTTCCATCGATAATAATACCAGAACCAACACCAGTTCCAAGAGTAATAAAGACAATGTCTTTATATCCTCTACCTGCGCCGAATACATATTCGCCTAGAGCTGCACAGTTTGCATCATTGCTGATGTAGATTGGAAGGTTATATTTAACCTTTAATTCATCAACTACTGGAACGTTTTCAATAGCGATGTTGTTGCTGTAACGAACAACGCCTCTTTCTGAGTCTATTGAACCTGGTTGGCCAATACCGATACCTACGATATCGTCAATTTTCATGTTTGCTTCAGCAAGGATAATATCAATAACTTTAGCTATATCTTCGCTGATACTATAGTCTTTTGTATATTGTGTTGTTGTTGGGATTGCGTGTTGTACAAGGATCTTTCCTGATTCGCTATCAATAATACCGCCTTTAATACTCATTCCGCCAACGTCTATTCCAATAAGATACATATGTCACCTCTATAATTTACGTGTAAAAATATTATAGAACAAAAAGGAGCATTATTCAATAGAATAAATGAATAATTCAAAAAGCGCAAAAAGCGCAAAATTTGCGCATTTTA
>CAMNMY010000151.1 GCA_946545105.1 uncultured Clostridia bacterium | reverse complement strand
ATCCACCAATTGATAAGTTAATCAAGAAGGCTCCATGTAGATATGCCTTAGTTTGCGGAGTAGCAAAGAGAGCTAGAGAACTAGAAACAGATGTAAACAAGGAATATTTAGAAGCATCAGGTAAGAAATCTATTCAACTTGCAGCTGAAGAAGTTTACAATGACAAGATTTCTATCGTTGTAGGAGAAAAGAAATAATGTTGTCAAACGTGAACATCGTTTTAGGTGTTAGCGGCGGAATCGCATGTTATAAAGCATGCGAGATAGTTTCGCGCCTTAAAAAATTAGGTGCAGGTATAGATGTTATTATGACAAAGAATGCTACAGAGTTTGTACAACCTCTAACATTTGAGTCATTATCTTCTAGACCTGTAACTGTAGACATGTTCGCGCCAAAGAAGAAGTTTGAAGTTGAGCACAGATCGCTTGCTAAGAAGGCTGACCTTTGTATTATCGCTCCAGCAACTGCTGACGTTATTGCAAAGATTGCTGAAGGTATAGCTGACGATATGTTGACTACAACGGTTCTTGCTATGAAGTGCCCAATTTTAATTGCGCCAGCAATGAACACAAACATGTACGAAAACAAAATCACGCAAAAACACATCAAGGACTTAAAAGATAGAGGATTTATATTTATCGATCCTGTATCTGGAAGACTTGCTTGTGGAGATAAAGGCGTTGGAAAGATGGCTGAGCCTATAGACATCGTTCAAAAGATTATGGAAGTTTTAATTCCTAATCAAGATTTTCAAGGCAAAAAAGTTTTAATTACAGCTGGTGCTACTCGAGAACCAATTGATGGTGTTAGATATATCACTAACAAGTCATCAGGTAAGATGGGACTTGAGATTGCAAAAGCAGTTATTAAAAGAGGCGGAAGCGTTAAGCTAGTTAAAGCCTTAACTTCAGTAGATATCCCTCAATACATAACAGACATCGTTCCAGTTGAGACAACTCAACAAATGTATGAAGCTGTAATGGATGCATATAAAGATGCAGACATTATCATCAAAGCTGCAGCGCCTAGTGATTACAAATTAAAGAACAAATTTGACAATAAGATAAAAGATGAAGAGTTGACTTTATCTTTAGTAAAAAATCCAGACATTGCCAAAGAAGTTGGAAAGGTTAAGGGAGATAGAAAATTAGTTATCTTCTGTGCTGAAACAACTGATTTAATTGACAATGCTTTAAAGAAAATCAAATCTAAAAATGCAGACCTTGTTGTAGCTAACGATGTTACAAAAGAAGGTGCAGGATTTGATGTAGATACAAATATCGTTACGATTTGCACAAAAGATGGACAAGTTCATCCTTATGACAAGATGTTAAAGAGTGAAGTTGCCAACGTTATTTTGGATGAGATAAGCAGGTTATGATTGCAAGAGTAATAATCGACAAATCTTCTACACAACTAGATAGACCTTTTGATTATTCAATTCCTCAAGATATGCTTGTCGAGAAAGGAGATAGAGTCAAGGTTCCTTTCGGCAAAATGACACTAGATGGCTTTGTAATAGATATCGTAGATTCCTCAGAATTTGAGACAAAGCCAATATTACAAGTAATTGACGAATATAAATGTTTTTCTAAAGAAACTCTAGATATGATGGAGTTTATGAGAAAAAGATTTTTCTTAAAGTATGTAGATATTCTACGTTTGTTTATCCCATCAGCTTTAAGAAAAGGTAAGGTCAAAGACCTTGAAAGATATTATGTAACTTTAAATGAGAATCAAGACACCTCTTCAATCAAAGCTCAAAAGCAATTAGAAGTTATAGAGTTTTTGAAAGAAGAACAAGAAAAGCCACTTTCGGAATTGACCTTTTTATTTGGCGCATATCCAATAAATGCGTTAATCAAAAAAGGCATTTTAAAGCGCGAACTAAAAAAGATTGATAGAGTGCCACTTAAAGATGTTAAGTCTCAAAAGAAAGAAGTATCACTAACTGAGGATCAAAAAAGAGCTCTAGAGACAATCTTTTCAACAGATAAAGACACAATACTTTTGCATGGTGTTACAGGCTCTGGAAAAACTCAAGTATATATTGAGGCTATAAATAGAGTTTTAAATGAAGGCAAAAATGCAATTATGCTTGTGCCAGAAATATCTTTAACTCCTCAAACTTTAAAAATTTTTAGAGGTGCTTTTGGAGATAAAGTTGCGCTACTTCATAGTGGGCTTTCTGATGGTGAAAGATATGATGAGTGGAAAAAGCTTTTATTCAACGAAGCTAAAATTGTAGTTGGGGCAAGAAGTGCTATATTTGCGCCACTTCAAAATGTGGGATTAATAGTTGTTGATGAAGAACATGATTCAAGTTATTCTAGCGAAACTAATCCAAGATACAAAGTTATAGATATTGCTAGATTTAGAGCAAAGTACAATAACGCAAAAGTAATTTTAGGTTCTGCAACTCCATCTATTGAAACATATAGGTTGGCCAAAAATGGTGTTTATGCGCTAGCAAAAATGCCAAAGAGAATAACAGATAAAGGCATGCCAACTTTCACAATCGTAGATATGAAGCAAGAAATCGTTCGCGGAAATACATCAATGTTTTCAAGAAGACTTCAAGATGAGTTGAAAGAAACTTTTGATAGAGGCGAACAAGCAATGCTTTTAATAAACCGCTTGGGATATTCTTCTTTTGTTAGATGTCAAAAGTGTGGATATGTTCCAAAGTGTAATTCTTGCGATGTGGCACTTACATATCATAAAGGTGAAAACAAATTAGTTTGCCACTACTGTGGCTCTAAGATAAATATGATTCACACTTGTCCTGAGTGTGGTTCAGACAAATTAAAGTTTGGAAAGATAGGAACTGAAAGCGTTGTTGAAGAGCTAAACAAAATCTTTCCAGATATAAAAGCGCTTAAATTGGATTCAGATACAAAGGCGCAAAAAGATGGAACAGTTGAAGTTCTAAGAGACTTTGCAGATAAAAAAGCTCAAGTTTTGGTCGGCACTCAAATGATAGCAAAAGGCCACGACTTTGCAAATGTAACATTAGTTGGACTTGTGGACGCGGATTTAGGGCTATATCAACAAGATTTTAGGTCTAACGAAAGAACGTTCCAACTTGTAACTCAA
>CAMNMY010000150.1 GCA_946545105.1 uncultured Clostridia bacterium | reverse complement strand
ATGCTTTTATGGATGGAAAGCAACCAGATTTCATCATCGTTCAAAATGTAACATTTGCAAATGGTGCATATATGAGCGAAGTTGTAAGAAAGTTTAACTGCCCAGTATTGCTATGGACTTTAAAAGAACCAGTAATTGATGGTGGCAGATTAAGATTAAATTCTTTAACAGGTGCATATTCTGCAGCTAATGTATTAACTGCATTTGGTAGACCATTTGAATATATCTTTGGTTCACCTGAAGAAGATAATGTAAAGAGCGTTGTTAAATCTACAATTCAAGCAGCTAGATTGAAAAAAGCTTTAAGAGAATTGAACATTTTACAAGTTGGACATACTCCACAAGGCTTTGGCTTTGGTAGAGCATTAGATATGGAAATGATGTCAACATTTGGTTCAAATCTTCTATCTATTGAAGCTAGAGAATTAATAGATATGGCAAAATCTTATTCAGATGAAGATGTTAAGCCATATCTTGAGGACGCTAAAACAAGAATCGTTGGATTAGATAAGATTGATTCTAAGAACGTTCAAGATTTCGCAAGATTATATAAAGCATATTCAGAATATGTTCAAAAGAACAATATTGGCGCACTATCTTCAAGATGTTGGCCAGATTTCTTTACAGCATTTGGAACACCAGTATGTTCAGTATTGGCTATTTTAAATGACTTACATATTCCTGCATCATGCGAAGCAGACACATATGGTGCGCTATCTATGTATATGGGCGAGTTCTTAACAAATGGACCTACATTCTTTGGTGATCCAGTTTCTATGAACAATAAAGATAACACAGTAACATTCTGGCACTGCGGAACAGCAGCTTGCTCTTTAGCAAGAAAGGACACAGGTGCTGAAGCTGGAGTTCATTGTAATAGAAAGATTGGTCCAACTCTAGAATTTGGATGCAAGGCTCAAAAAGAAGTAACAATTTATAGAATTGGTAAAAAGGCTGATGGAACATTTAGAATGTTTATGGCAACAGGCGAAGCATTAGATAAACCAAAGCAATTCTTAGGAACAAGCATTGTTATTAAAACTAATACTTCAGCAGAAGATTTGGTTAATAATTCAGTAAAGGCTGGATGGGAACCACACTTTGTTGTTGCTATGAAAGATATTTCAAAAGAACTTGAAGCACTTTGCAATATGTTGAAAATCGAGGTTGAAAAATATTAATGCACCAATCGCTTAGAATATTTTTATTCTTATTAGTCATTATATTTGCTAATATCATGCAAACTATAACAGGGTTTGCAGGTACGGTATTAGCTATGCCTTTTTCAATCATATTGGTGGGTAGCGAATTATCTAGAACTGTTTTAAACATTTTAGGAATCGCTGCATCATTAGGTGTTGTAATTTTAAATAGAAAAGCAATCAATTGGAAAGAAGTGCTAAAAATCTGTGCAATTATGCTTGTTGGTATGGTTGCTGGATATTTGATTATTAGCTATGCTAACATTTCTAAACAAATCCTATATTTCATCTTAGCCGGCTTTGTGCTACTATTTACAGTAATTGGATGCTATACAACATTTATAAAGAAAGAGAAGAAAGAAGAAGTAGACGAAACACAACTTTTAGATAATCAAGATCAAGCAAGTATAATGAAAGAGCCTATCTATAAAGTAATTTTATGGTATGCTCTTTTAGTTGTAGCAGGCGTTGTTCATGGTATGTATGTTTGCGGTGGCCCACTTCTAATTATCTATGCTACGAAAAAACTTAAGGACAAAGACGAATTTAGAAGCACTTTATCTATGGTTTGGGTAGTTCTAAATATAGTAAATCTTGTTAGAGACATACTATTTGGAAACTTTGTAACAGGCGATCCAAAGATGACGTTTATAGTGCTTGCGATGGCGCTAGGTGTATTAACAGCAGCAGTTGCTATTGGCAATTTGATTGCAAAGAGATTAAACAGAAAGACATTTATGATTATTACATATGTACTAATGGCAATTAGTGCTATATCTCTAATCTTAAATGCATGTGGGGTATTCTAATGGCCATAGGACAAAATTTAAAATCTATGAAGTCAACAAATAGAAGTGCACTTTTGTACCTTCTAAACAAATCAGGCAAAATGAGCCGTAAAGATATAGCGGCTTCGTTAGGCCTTACTCCAGCTGCCGTAACTAAGATTAGCCAAGAATTAATCCAAGAAGGGTATATTTACGAAGCAGAGGCCGTAAAAGACGGCCAAAAGGGAAGAAGCGAAGTTTTGCTTTGTTTGGAATTAAAAACTAAACACGTAATGGGTATTTGCTCAGATAAAGATAGTATTTCGTTTTCGATTTCTTCACTAGATGGAATGCTTGAAAATATAAAGACAATAAAATTTATTAACGATATAAACAAGGTTGTAGAGTATGCCAATGAATATCTAGATGAAACTAAATATAGAGGTAAGATAGAGGGCGTTGGCGTTTGTATAGTTGGCTCTTCAAAAGGATATGGCATTTGGGAACTTAATGGTTTAAAGGAAAAACTAGAAAGAAAACTTGGATGCGAAGCTATAATACATAACAACGTTAGGTCTTTTGCAATAGCTGGAACTATATACGAAAGTAAAGATAGAGAAAAGTCTTCGTTATATTTCAAATGGGGTCCAGGCATTGGCTCAGCTATTGTTAATGATGGTCAAGTATTAAGTGCAGGAGATAGAGGCGTTAGTGAAATTGGGCACGTTATAGTAAATCCTAATGGTCAAAAATGTAGATGCGGAAGAAGAGGCTGTTTGGAAACAGAAGTCGCTATGGATAGCATCTCTCAAAACAATATCATTTATGATAAAATAAAATTAGCTGCATTAGCACTTATGAATACAGCGACAATTCTTAATACTGAAGAGATTGTTTTGTTTGGCAGCGTGTTTATGGATAAAGATATTGCAGAAAGATTTATACAAGAGTGTCTGGATATAAATCCATATTTAAGCAAAGAAAACATTCGAGTATCTAAATTAAACGACAAAGTAGCATATATCGGGGCAACCGCTATATGTGCAAGAAGATTATTCTTCGAAAAGAAATAAAAGCTAAAAGGGGGCTTATTATGGAAGAAACAAAGCAAGAAAGCTACATCGCTAAAGCGAG
>CAMNMY010000149.1 GCA_946545105.1 uncultured Clostridia bacterium | reverse complement strand
GTGAAGTTTTAAATACAAAGCTTTAATCTCAGAAAGATCATATGCTTCTTCAAAGACTAAAGAAGTTAGCTTATATACTTCCTCGATGTCTTCATATTTTAAATCTTCAATTAAAATACTCATTAATCTTCCTTCTCTTCCATCAATTGATCATAAACGTTAAATACTTCACCTATAATATTAACATCATCAACCAATGTAAGTGTTCCTTTCTTTTCATCAATTAAAAATACTTCGCCAGCTTCATCAAACTTTTCTTGCTTAATCATTTCCATATCTACCAAGATTGCATATAACTTATCATCATATGGAATTAATGCTTCTTGTTCATATTCGTATTTATTTCCCTTTTCATCTTCAAGGAAAATTGGATCTAAACAGTTTTCGTCTAAAATTGCATCAATAATGTTGTCGTATTTCATATGCACCTACTTTAATAAATCTGGTCTTCTTTCTTTTGTTATTTTCAATTGTTGTTCATGTCTCCACTTAGCAATATTCTGGTGGTTTCCAGAAAGTAACACCTCTGGGACCTCTAAACCTTCAAATACTTGTGGATGTGTGTATTGTGGATATTCTAATAATCCATCAGAAAAGCTCTCTTCGTTTGTAGATTCGCTATTTCCTAAAACCCCATCAATATATCTTGATACGGCATTTATTGTTACCATTGCGGCCATCTCGCCTCCAGTTAATACATAGTCTCCAATAGATAATTCTTTATCTATATCTAGATCTATGATACTTTGGTCGATGCCTTCGTAGTTTCCACACACAAACATAATATTTTCTTTTTGAGCAAGTTCTTTTACAAGATTTTGAGATAAAGTTTCGCCTTTTGGAGAAAGGTAGATTCTGAAGCACTTATGGTCTTTATCTACGCCATTTATCGCATCGTGAAGTGGTTGTGGTGTCATGACCATTCCTGCTCCTCCGCCAAATGGTGTATCGTCAACTTTACGATGCTTATCTAAAGAATAATCTCTAATGTTTGTTAGATTTACTTCAAACAAACCATTTTGTTGAGCCTTACCTAAAATGCCAACATTTAAAGGATCAAACATTTCTGGAAATAGAGTTAATACTTCAATCTTCATAAACTGCTACTTGTTCAAAAACTTCTT
The DNA here is from genome assembly GCA_946545105.1 of uncultured Clostridia bacterium. The sequence goes on along the minus strand of CAMNMY010000149.1, from coordinate 2,004 downwards.
TATCGAAAATAATTTTCTTGTTATCTACATCAACTTGCAGCAACAATTTCTTTAATACAGGAACCATACATTCGGTTTCTTTTGATTTGATAACATACACATCTGCTGCCCCGTGTTGTAGAACCTCAGTTATCTTACCGATGGCTTTGCCATCTACTTCCACTTCACAGCCAATAATATCTACAACGAAATATCTTCCTTCTTCCAACTCTACTGCATCTTTCTTTTCAACAAAGATCTCTTTGTTTCTCAAATCTTCTGCCATGTCACAAGATGTGACTTCTTTGAATGTAAGAATTATTTCGTCACCGTTTATTTGTGCTTTTTCTACGTTGTATTTATTGTTATCGATATATACAACTTTTAGTTGTTTAAAACGAGCCACATCGTCCGTTAGAGGCCCTACTTTTACAGCGCCTCTTACCCCGTGTGGCTTACGAATTAATCCAACTGCATATCTATCCATTATTTTTCAATAATATCTATAGATACCTTTATGTTACGTCTGCTTGCTCCAGCTTTTGCGATAGTACGAATTGCCTTAGCAATTCTGCCTTGCTTACCGATAATCTTTCCGATTTGATCTTTCTCAGCAATAATATTAATTACTAATACTCCATCTTGTTCTTGAGATTCGATAGTTACTTGGCTCATATCGTCAACAAGCTTTTCAACTATAAAACTTACTAATTCTTCCATTATTTAATGATACCTTGTTTCTTTAATAATGATTTAACAGTTTCAGTTGGTTGAGCACCGTTCTTTAACCATTTTTCTACTTTAGCTGTATCGATGTTGATTTCAACTGGGTGCTTAACTGGGTTGTATGTACCAACGCAATCTAAGTATTCAGCGTCTCTAGCTGCTCTTGAATCGATAGCAACGATTCTGTAGAATGGCTCATGAATTTTGCCTTTTCTTGTTAATCTTAACTTTACCATTTTAAATATCTCCTTTTATTAATATAAATTTTTGTTTACTTATTTATTAGAATGGGAATCTTCCACCCATACCGCCCATGAATCCACGCTTTCCCATATTTTGGATTCTATTCATCATTTCTCTCATTTGAGCAAATTGCTTTAGAAGTTGGTTAACATCTTGAATTTGTGTACCTGATCCTGCTGCAATTCTCTTTTTGTTTGAAGACTTGATTAAATCTGGGTTTTCTCTTTCTTTCTTTGTCATAGACAAAATAATAGCTTTAGTTCTTTCAATTTGCTTTTCGTCTATTTCAATATCTCCCTTTACACGTTGAGCAAGCCCTGGAACCATTTGTAACATTTGTTGCATATTGCCCATAGATTTCATCTTTTCAAATTGAACAAGATAATCATCTAGTGTAAATGTATTTTCCTTGAATTTCTTTTGCATCTCAAGAGCTTCTTTTTCAGTGTATGCAGATTGTGCCTTTTCAATAATTGTTAGCACATCGCCCATACCTAAGATTCTTGATGCCATTCTATCTGGATAGAAGATTTCTAAATCTGAAATCTTTTCGCCGATACCGCAGAACTTGATTGGCTTGCCTGTAACCGCTCTTATAGATAATGCGGCACCGCCTCTAGTGTCACCATCAAGCTTTGTTAATACAACACCAGTTACATCCATAACTTCGTTGAACTTTTGAGCAACGTTAACGGCGTCTTGACCTGTCATTGAATCTACAACTAATAGAATTTCATTTGGATTAAATGTCTTTTTTAGTCCTGCAATTTCATCCATCAGCTTTTCGTCGATTTGTAATCTACCTGCAGTATCTACGATAACGATATCATTTTGATTCTTCTCTGCTTCCTTTAGTGCTTCCTTTACTATCTTTTGTGGATCGATTTGACCCATCTCAAATACTGGAACACCTGCTGTATGTCCAACAACTTGTAATTGTTTAATAGCAGCTGGTCTATAAATGTCACAAGCAACTAAAAGTGGTTTTTTACCTTGTTTCTTTAGCATGTAGCCTAGCTTTCCGCACATTGTAGTTTTACCACTACCTTGTAGACC
>CAMNMY010000148.1 GCA_946545105.1 uncultured Clostridia bacterium | reverse complement strand
GTTGATGGTTTAGTTCCAGTTTCTGAAATTTCAAGAAAGTATGTAAAGACTCCAGCAGATGTATGCAAGGTTGATGATGTTGTTACAGCTAAGGTTATTAAATTTGACGTAGCTAAGAACAAGATTACATTATCTATCAAAGCATTACTTCCAGAGGAAGATGAAGTTTCTGCAGAAGATACAGCAGCTGCAAACGAAAAGAGAGCAGCTAGAATGTCTAAGAAGTTTGATTCAGCTGAAACTCCAAAGAAGAAATCTTCTAAGAAAAAGGAAGAAGTTGAAGAACCACAATCATGGGCATCTGATGACGGCATCGGTTCTATGTCAATCGGTGAAATGTTAAAGAGCTTAAAGGAATTAGACTTAAACGACTAATTAATAAAGTAAATATTACAATAAATATTACGCGCCCGGATTTATTCCGGGCGTTTATTTGCGAAAAAAGGAGATATAAAAAATGGCTAGAGATAAATGGAATTCTAGATTAACATTCATTTTAGCATCTATCGGATCTGCAGTAGGTCTTGGTAACGCTTGGCGTTTCCCAGGATTATGTGCAAAATTCGGTGGTGGTGCATTCTTGCTAGCATATATCATTTGTTTACTTATTGCAGGTATTCCACTACTTATGATGGAAATTTCTGTAGGAAGAAGAACACGTGGTGGTGCTCCAAAAGCTATGAGAAGTATCAATAAACACTTTGAAGCGGCAGGTTGGGCAGCTACGACAAACGCATTCATGATTGTAACATACTACGCTGTAGTATTTGCATGGTGTATTTTAATGGCAGTTTTGAGCTTTAAGTTTGCTACAACAAACTCAACGGTTGAAACAGCATCAACTCTATGGCAAGATTCAATTCAAACGACATGGGGCACATCTTTTAAGGGTGCTGGTGGTAATATTCCAATTATTGTCGTTTTAGCATTGATTGCAGCATGGGGATTAATTTATGTCTGTATTAGAAATGGTGCAGCTTCTGTATCAAAGGTTGTTAAGTACACTGTATTTTTACCAATTGCGATGTTAGTCATCTTAGCAATTAGAGGATTTATTAATAATCCACACTTAGGCGAAGCATTTGGCGCTTTATTTATTCCAAAGTGGGCATCTTTAGGTGATCCAAATCTTTGGGTTAACGCAATGGGCCAAGTATTCTATTCATTATCTATTATGATGGCTATTATGTTTGCATATGGTTCATTCTTGGATGATGGTGCAAATATCGCAGCTGATGCAATGATAATTGCATTCTCAGATTTAGCAGTATCTGTTTTATCTGGTATCGTTTTGTTTACAACAATGTATTCTGTAGGTATGACAACAGATAGTATGTCTGCATCTGGTATAGCAACTGCATTTATTATTTACCCAACAGCAATTGTTCAATTGACAAATGTTCCTTGGTTAAATGCTATATTTGGATTTGTATTCTACTTTATGCTATGTACATTGGCTATCGATTCAGCATTCTCAATCGTTGAGGGTGTATCTACAGCCGTATCAGATAAATTTAACTTCAATAAGAAGAAGACAACAAAGACAATTACTCTTGTTGCTGCAGCAATCTCTGTTATTTATGTAACAGGTGCTGGTGTAGGTTGGTTAGATATCGTTGATCACTGGACAAACGCATATTCTATGATTATTTGCGGAATTATGGAAGCTTTAGCTGTTGGTTGGTTCTTTAAGACAAGCAAGGTATTGGATGAAGTTAACAAAAATACAGTTAGATTTAAGATGCCAAAGTGGTGGTTTGAAACATCTATTAAGGTTGTAGCTCCACTTGCACTTGCATTATTCTTGGTATGGCAATTAATCGACCTATTCAAAGCTGGCGGAAGATATAACGCAAAAGATTATTCTTTAGCAGCTGAACTTATTGGTGGTTGGTTAATTACAATTATTTCATTCTCATCTGGTCTTATCATCAAGCTTATTTGCAAATATAATCAAAAACTTGGTGCAAGAGTTAGAGAAGTGGAAGCCAATGAAAAGTCATGGGATGAAATGGAGATTCCTTTTGTTAGAGAAACAACACAAAAGACTTCAAATCCAGCATCTGATGATGGCGAAGGCGAATATATCTAAAGAATAATTTATGTTGATAATTTAGACGCTATTTAAATGATGGCGTCTATTTTTTTGCGTTTATGTTTATTTTAAAGCGTCTTATATATACTCAAAATGAGGGTTATAGTATGAGGGGCTATACGTACACTAGGTTAACTATATGTTTATTATTGCTGCTATGTATAATAGCAACTTACTTAATTTGTATTTCATTTGATAACAATATCGTAGAAGCCGAGGTAGATCCTGGAAGTGTTGTAACTGTAGTACGATTTAATTTCGATCGTTGGCGAAATATTATGGAAGAGTGGTATGAATTGCATATGAAATATCCAGAGGATTATCCATATTTTTCAAAAATTATTATAGAAAGGTGTCATGAAGGTGGTTTTTTTGTTGATCTTGATAAAGAAAGAGATGCAATTGTTATTAAATATAATGCGAATTTCATATATTTTTCCAATGAAGATTCTGATAAGGCAGTTGGTTTATTCGCTTTTGAATATATATCACCAATAGATAATGATACATATTATCAACATGCGCTTATGAATGTTAAGGAAATTGTTGGGCTAGAGCATTTAAATTTTAGTAATATAACTTCTGCATCTAGTATGTTTAGAGGTTTATCAAAATTAGAATCAATAGATTTGTCTAAGCAAAGTTTTTATGAATGTAAGGATTTTTCATATATGTTCTATGATTGCTCAAGTTTAAAAACAATTAAAATGCCTAATTGTGTATATGGATCAAAAGTAAAAGATATAAGAGGAATGTTCTATAATACGGCTTTAACATCTTTAGATTTAACTAATTTTGCACCTTTATCTTTAGATAAAACATTAGATTATGATCCTGAATATACATATGGATTAGATCTTTATCCTTATTTTCTTTCACCAAATAATAAATTATTATCTTTTAAAATGCCAGATAATGAATTGACACAAAACTTTAACGTTAATAAAGTTCCAGAATCGTTATTAAATTTTGAGTTTGGGGAATTTGCTGTCGATGATGGGGAAATGAATATTTGTTATAGCCTTTACGATATGATTGGATATACAGATACTTTATATAGAGTTGGTGAAATATCCTATGTAGTTTTATATAA
>CAMNMY010000147.1 GCA_946545105.1 uncultured Clostridia bacterium | reverse complement strand
TGGTAACAACGTAGGTACAAATGATTTGTATCCAGGAGTTACGTTAGTAGAAGAAAGCGTTGGAAAGATTTACATACAAAAAGTAAATCCAGACACGACGTCTATTGCGTTTACGCAAGATAGAACATTTAATTTGAGTGGTATTAAAAAGGGAGCTTTTAACCAATCAAATGTTAAGAGTATTAGTGTATATCATCTTGATGAAGTTGAAGCCGGAGCAATCGTTTCTTGCCCATCTTTATATACCGTAGATATTGAGGCAAAGAAGATTAACAGCAGTGCCATTGTTTCATGTAGCTCGCTAGTTGAGGCAATATTAGAAACAAAGACAATAAATGCAAATACAGTTAGCTTCTGTCAAGGTTTAAAAACAGTCCAATTGTATGGTGCCGAAACAGTTAAATCCAGCGCGTTCTCTGGATGTTACCAAGTACGTACAGTTAGATTGTATAAATCAAAACCAAAAATCGAAAGTGGAGCATTTGAAAATGTAGATCAAATTACTTTCTACTATGAAGGTCAAGTGATTCCATATTCAGATTTGGTGTAGGAGGTGGATTATGAGAAGATATGATTCATATGAAAAGTCTCCATTAAAAATGTATGATAGCGGCTGGCAAAGAGCTTTATATGTAATGATGGCTGCAGGCCTTGCTGCTTTGACAGTTCCACTTGTTAGAAGTTTTTCTCCAACAAGTGATATTGATGTAGTTTGGTTGTCAGCATGCATCATGATGATGGTTGCTGGATTTATAGCATTTGCAATTCTAGGATTATCCGCAGTAAATATGAGAAACAAACTAAAGGATCCAACATATAGCAAGATAACTCAGATTGAAATGTTAACATCTCGTTATACTCAAAAGAATAAAAATGAAGCAATCGAATATTTCTTTGATTCAGCATTTAATATTTCAAAGAGAGAAAGAGTTAATCAAAAGATTGTTAAGAATTATGTAGCATATTCAGATGTTCTAGATATATTCCTAGAAAATTTACAAGAAAGAGGAGTTACTCTAGATTCTAAAGAAGCAATAAGAGTAATTAGTGCAGTTTTATCTGGAAAGTTTGTTGTATTAAATACAGACGATATTGAGCTTGGTGGAATTATTATTGATCAATTAGCAAGTATTGGTATTAAATCAAAGCAATTTGATATGGATATCGTATTTAATACAGAATCATTAGTTAGAGCATTGGATAAAGATTTAGGTCTTGAAGAACTAAGATTAATAGAACTTGTAAATCTTGGTCCAGAAAAACAAGATATTTTGGCTGCAACTCTACCACTATTGAATGTTAGATATAGCGACGTTGAACTTGAATACAAGAATAAGAATTTGAGAATTCCATCTCACATTGTATTCTGCGCAATTGAAACATTTGATGAAATTAAGTGGTATCCAAAAGAATTGAGAAAAGCAGCTACAATCATTGAAATACATCCAAGACCAACAAATGATCGTGTAGAGTCTGTAGGTTCATGTGATGTTACATACGACTATTTGTATAGAATTGATTCGCAAAAGGGCTCGTTCATGATGAGCGAAGATGATTGGAAGTTCATTGATAGTATTATGGCAATTCAAAAGGAAGTTAAGTTGTCTAATAAAGAATGTGTTGAAATCGAAAGATTTGTATCGTTACTTGGCCAATTTGGCATTCCAGAAAAAGAGTTTAGAAACACTATCTTAATAGAAAGAATATTGCCTTTAGTTGCACCAATTATTAGTAGCGCAAACGATAAGGAAATGACAAAGAAGATTTCTCATTTAATCGGAACAAAGAATGAAGAGTTATCTAGAGTTTTGATGGATTATATGTATGAAGAAAATGCAAATGCAAGTTCTTCAAATAATGATCAAGATGAAGAGTATTATTCAAATAGATTCGCAAAGAAGCAAGAAGACGAGATAGATTACGAAGATGATGAAGCAAAATTAGCTAGCGATGACGATTTAATAAGAGCTTCAAAATATGAAGATGATGACGAAATTGAAGATATTGATGATTTTTTGGAGGATATAGATGCTTAATACGTTATTTTTATTGTCCAGTGAAATCATAGATATTTTCACATCAACGTATGCGATTATTATTTATTCTACGTTGATTGTGTCTTTCATTGCGATAATGGTTATTTTGCTTATCATCCAAGCAAAGCAAGCAAAAGATTTTAGAGAAACAACACAAACAGTTGAACTTCAATTGCCAGACAAGGCTATTAAGGTTAAGGGCGTTGGCAACGTAGGCTCAAGCAAAGCTAGTGATAAGAACAACAAGAACATATCTAGATTCAGCATATTGAAGCAAATAGATAAGAAGAGAGAGACATATTCAAAGGATGATTACATCAACAATATTACATTAGAGATGTTCTGTGATGATTTTAGAAACTATTCAGCAAATGAATTAGGGTTATATTACAGAGCAGAAGATATTAGGTCATTCATAGCTGGACTTGGAGTATCTCACATCTTAATATTGCAAGGTATGTCTGGTACAGGTAAGACATCACTTGCATATGCATTTGGAAGATTTGTAGAGAATCCATCAACAGTTATACCAATTCAACCTATGTGGAAGGAAAGAACAGACTTAATTGGATACTACAATGAATTCACAAAGCACTTTAATGAAACAGCACTTCTAAAGAAGATGTATGAAGCAAATTATTCAGAAGATATCTATATAACGGTGTTAGATGAAATGAACATTGCGAGAGTTGAGTATTATTTTGCTGAATTCTTATCTTTATTGGAATTGCCAAGATCAGATGAAAGATTCATGGAAGTAGTTTCAGACAAATGGGGAACAGATCCAAGCAATCTAAAAGATGGACAAATTCAATTACCAACAAACATGTGGTTTATTGGAACAGCAAACAATGATGATAGTACATTTGCTATATCCGACAAAGTATACGATAGAGCCATGATATTGAACTTAGATAACAAGTGTGAACCATTTAAAGGGCAAAACACACAAAACATACATTTAAGCGCAAAGGATTTCGATAGATTAATATCTAATGCACAACAAGAAAATGCTTTAACAGAAAGAAACAAAGCAAAGTTAAAGGAATTAGACGATTATCTAACAAAGCATTTCCAAGTTACATTTGGTAACAGAATAATGATGCAAATAAACAAGTTTGTACCAATCTATATTGGATGTGGTGGAGATGAGTTAGATGCGCTAG
>CAMNMY010000146.1 GCA_946545105.1 uncultured Clostridia bacterium | reverse complement strand
TGGTTTGTTAACTTTGTCTTGTAGTTTTCTTGATGTGAAGACAATTAACATAGCTACTGGGAATACCCATATACTTGCAAGTGTCATTCTCCAATCAAATCCAAATAATGAAATAACCACTATTGTTGTAGAAATGATTGAGCCATAGAATTGAGGCATGATATGCGAGAAGTTTTGTTCCAAAAGAGTTGTATCACTCAAAACTACTTTTGTTAAATCGCCGACATCTTTTTTGCCAAAGTATGACAATGGCAATTTTCTCAATCTTTCTGCTAGCGAAATTCTACGTCTTTCTGATTCTTTATATGTAGCTCCAAATTCTGCATCATATTGCATTAAGTTTAGAAAATATATTAAAACTAAAGCTAAAACTGTTGTTATACTATATACCCAATATCCTGTTGTAGATATTCCGCCGTTTAATAAGTCTGAAACGACAAAGTATGCAATTGATATTGGCATCATCAATGCAATATCTGCAATCGTTGCCCAAATAACAGCTTTGATGAAGTCTTTTGCGCCCTTTTGAGATAGAGCGTATCTTTTCATGAAATAATTAACCATATCGATTACCTCCCTACCTTCCAAGTGATTGCTTCTTGATAATCAGCCCACATCTTTGCGTATACCTTCTTGTTAGCAACAAGTTCATCGTGAGTTCCTTCTTCCGCAATCTTTCCTTCTTTTATTACAAAAATTCTATCTGCATTCTTTACAGTAGATAATCTATGTGCAATCATAATTACGCTCTTATTTTTAGCAAGATTTGCAAATGCTAATTGAACAAGTCTTTCATTTTCTGGATCAGCAAATGCTGTTGCTTCGTCTAATAGCAATATCTTCGAATCTCTCAAGAAACATCTAGCAATACATACACGTTGTGTTTCGCCGCCAGATAGATATGTTCCTTGCGAGCCAATTATCGTATGGATACCATCTTTGAATTTAGCAATAATATCGCCACATTGAGCTAATTCTAAAGCCTTAATTACTTCTTCTTCTGTTGCATCAGGCTTTGCTAATCTTACGTTGTCTAGAATTGTTCCTCTAAACAATTTATTATCTTGGAATACATAAGATATAGTGTTGCGTAAAGTTTTCTTGTCCATATCCTTAATATTTACGCCACCAATCTTGATTTCTCCTTCTTTTACATCATAGAATCTTGCAATTAAATTTGCGATAGTTGATTTGCCGCCGCCGCTAGGCCCGACCAAAGCTACAAGAGAATTTTCTTTTACTTTGAATGAAACGTTATCTACTGCATTAATATTTGCTGTTTTGTAATTAAATACAACATTGTTGAATTCAAGATCAAAGCCATTTGGTTCTTTTGGATTTTCTGGCTCTTTCAATGGTTCAATTGAAAGAACTGAATTAACTCTCTCTAGTGCATCATCAACAAGCATTGTGTTTTCTGACATAAACATAACCTTTGTAAAACATGTTGCAATAATTGGAGTAAAGATAATATAGAACATCAAGTTAACGATAAATCTATCATCAACCAAGCTTGCTCCATTCATAATCAAAGTAAATCCTACTAAGAAGCAAACAACTACGTTTATTGCAGTAATTAATAATGCCATATGCTTTCTTGTCTTTTGTGTATAGCCATAACAATATTTTGCATAATTTGAAATTGAATTAGCAAAACGCTTGAATGAGAATACAGATTGGTTAAATGTTTTAACTACTGGAATACCACGGACATATTCAACAGCTTCATTACTCATATCTGCAAGTGAATCTTGGTATTTTTTCATCTCCTCTTTCAATGATGGCCCTACCATTGTAAACATCATTGCAAATCCTATAATTACGGGAACTAATGATACTAGTCCTAATCTCCAATCAAATACAAATAGCATAGCTATCATAGCAACTGGAGTTACATAAGTTTGTGCCATATCTGGCAATTGGTGAGCCAAATAGTTTTCTGGAATGCCTGCTGTATCAAGTGTGATTTGACGTAACTTTCCTGTTCCAAAATCATTAATTTCGCCAATTGGCATCTTTGAGATATGGTCCATCAATTTTTCTCGCATATTTCTATTGACTCTAAAAGCTCCAATATGCGAACACATTAGCGCAAGAAGATACATTAATATGTAACCAAGCGCAAAGCCTACTGCAATCCAACCATTCGAGACAATGTGTGTAGCATTCTCAAAGTTTGGTGCAACTTCAACCAATTCCTTTACTATCTTCCAAATGAAGATGTAAGGGAACAATGCTATTACCCCGCTTATTGTAGATAATACTAGTGACGCATATGTAAAATACTTATGCGTGCCTGCATAACCCAATAAGACGGATAGCGAACTCCTTTTCTTTTTCATATTTCACCTCTATAGCTTGTGCTTACGCACGATTTTCCAATTTAATTAATTATTGCGTCCCAACCGGCATTGAAAAATTTAAATGCATCACGAATGTATTTTATGGCATCTTCCTTTTTCATCTTATGTCGTACAGGCTCAAAGAATAGGTTAAACATTGCTGAACATAACATATGAAGCAATGTTGTGTCTATATTTGAAACGTTATGTCCCATAGTCTTCATAACATCCATAAAAATTAAAGTATTTGTAACTTCCTTATCTACCATATTATCGATATAAAATTCATATCTAGAACCAACACTTTTGTTGATAATAATGTCAAATATTTCTAAGTCAGAATAAATTATATCTAACATGTTAGAAACTTTATTTGACGTATAAGAATACATTAATTCTTCTTGTTTAGAAGGATCTAATTTCATAAATTCATCTTGCGAAATATTAAAACAATCTAAAAGCTTTTTTGCGTATTTCCCTACTAGCTCTTCAAATAACTCATCTTTTCCTAAAAATCTGTTATATATAGCCCCTGTAGTTAAATTAGCCTTTTGGGCGATGTTTCTAATTGACGCCCCATTATACCCATTAAGCATAAATTCTTCTTTTGCTGCTATTAAAATGTTAGTTTTGATATCATCTTCTACCATAGTTTATCTCCTATTCCAGCATTATAATAACACTGTTATTGAAACTACGCAAGAGAAATATGAAACTTTTTTCACATTTTTAGCATTTCCTCTATATAAAAGTAAAATCGACAGTATTTACTGCCGACTTTACTAGCGTCTTAGAAGGTATAATTCGTGATTAGCGCCCCAAGGAAAAGCACCAATGCACCACAATTATTAAGTTTTATATT
>CAMNMY010000145.1 GCA_946545105.1 uncultured Clostridia bacterium | reverse complement strand
CAGCCCATGAAGCAGATGAGCACTTCTCTGTTGCGGATTTTGAAAAAGCATTTGAGATTTATTATGAAGCTATAAAAAAACTTTGTTTTTGATTTATATATTCGTTTTTTCTTTTATTTGACAAGTTTATTATATGTTTAGTATATTAAAAATGCAGGATGCAGTTGGCTACGGGCCAACATTTTACCGAAAGTATATTCGGCGGCTAATAACAGCTGGCTGGAGCACGGGTTATTTACGTGGATCTCTTGGCACTTCCTGCTTATTTTTTTGCGATTTTTTTGGAACATCTTGACTCTATGGCAGCTTTAAAAAAAGTGAGACCCTTTCGGATCTCACAATTTTTCTTCTTTTTAATGTTTACATAATATTTGTTCCGTGCTCTGCGTTGTATCTTTGAATATCTCTTTGTCTGATTTCTGTTCTTCTGATTTTACCATTAAATGTTTTTGGTAATTCTTTAACATATTCAACAACTCTTGGATACTTATATGGAGCAGTATTATGTTTTACATAATCTTGTAATTCTTTTGTTAAAGCTTCAGATGGTTCATATCCTGGCTTTAGTACGATTGTTGCTTTTACGTTGAATCCTCTTACTGGATCTGGGATACCTGTTACGGCAACTTCTAAAACCGCATCATGCTCAAGTAAAACTGATTCTACTTCGAATGGTCCAATTCTATATCCAGAAGATTTAATAACGTCGTCTGTTCTTCCTACATATCTAACTCTCTTGAATTCATCAATGTAAGCCTTATCTCCTGTATGATAGAAACCAGATCTCCATGCTTCGTTTGTTGCTTCTTCGTTCTTATAGTATCCTTTAAAGATACCACATGGCTTGTGCTCTAGAGTACCTCTAATACAAATTTCACCAACTTCACCTGGCATGCAAGGATTGCCTTCTTCGTTTAGAATTTGAACATCAAATCCTGGTGTAGCCTTTCCGATGAAACCAACTTCTGGAGTTTCATATCCCTTAAGTGTAGCAAGTACACATGTTGTTTCTGTTTGACCAAATCCTTCGTAAATTTCAAGACCTGTAGCGGCTTTCCATTTATTAAAGATTTCTGGGTTCAAAGCTTCGCCTGCAGCATTACAATGAACTAAAGACTTTAAATTGTACTTTGATACATCTTCTTGAAGAAGCAATCTGTACATTGTAGGTGGTACGCAGAATGTTGTTACTTTATATTGTTCTAACTTAGATAAAATATCTGCTGCGTGGAACTTTTCGAAGTCATATACAAGCACTGCACTCTCTCCAAACCATTGTCCATAGAATTTACCCCACAAAGCTTTCAACCAGCCTGTGTCTGAAATAGTGAAATGTAATCCACCATCAACAACTCTATGCCAAAATACACCAGTGATGATGTGTCCTAATGGATATGTGAAATCGTGTAGAACCATCTTTGGGTATCCGTTTGTACCAGATGTAAATGCCATAAGCATAATATCTGTTGCTTTTAAATCTTGTGGTCTTTCAAATTGATCACTTGCTTGCGCTAAACCTTCTTCAAAGTTTAACCATCCCTTTGCTTTCTTTTGTTTTGTTGTAATTTTAATTCTAACTGTAGGGCAGGCATCGACGCCTTCTTCGAATCTCTCGACTACGTCGCTGTCGCCCGTAATAATGACTGCTTTAATTTCGGCTGCTTGGCATCTATACACATAATCTTTAGCCATTAGCATGTGTGTAGCTTGAATACCTATTGCGCCTATCTTGTGTAGGCCTAATAGTGCTATCCAGAATAGATAGCTTCTCTTCAATACCAATAAAACTCTATCCCCTTTAACGATGCCTAATGATGTAAAGTAGTTAGCTGCTTTATTAGATAAGTATTTCAAATCTTGGAAAGTAAATCTCTTTTCTTCACCTTCATTTGAAACCCAGATCATTGCTAACTTATGGGGCTTTGTTGTCCCCAATTCGTCGATAACATCATATGCAAAGTTAAAGTTATCAGGATAAGAGATTTTATAATTCTCTTGTGCATCCTTTAAACTCTCGAAAGAATCTCTTGTTCTTCCGATGTACTTTTCATAAATTGTCATTATTACGTTCTCCTATATTGTTTTAACTTATTTCTCTTCAATTACAACAGCAATAAATTTAGCTTTCTTTCCATTCATAGCCTCTTCCTTATGAGGTGTAGAAGAGTCGAAGTATACACTATCGCCTGCTTCTAGTTCATAAGACATTTCACCAAATGTGAATTTAATCTTGCCTTCAACTACATAGTTGAATTCTTGGCCTGGATGTGAATGTAAAACCAAATCTCCTTGCTCTGGCAAGACAGTAACCATAAATGGGTCTGCTAATTTGTCTTTAAAAGTAAATGCTAAATGACGATAGTCATATTGATTGTCTTTAACAATCTTAAAACCTTGTCCTTTCTTTGCTAATGCGCAACCTGTTAATTGAGGAGCAGTATCTCCGCTCAACAAGTTAACTACGTCTACGTTGAATATTTTTGCTACATTATACATTGTGCTAAATGAGAAATCTTTTTCTCCTTTTTCGTATGCTAGATATTCTTCTTCGCTGATGCCTAATCTTTCGGCAACTTCTAAAGATGTATATCCCATACACTCTCTAAGATCTTCCATTCTCATTCCCATTTCTTTTAATTGATCTGTCATGCCTATTCTCCTTATCTTTTTAGAAATTGTATCCTAGGTCTAATGCCTTGATATTCTTTTCTAATTTGTCTGCGTGCTTTGCAGAAACAACTTTCTTTAGCCCTTCCATAATTAAATCATATGAAACAGCATTTGCTTCTTTAACCATCTTTCCTAACATAATCATATTTGCAAGACCTGTTAAACCGTTGTCGCTTGCCATTTGTGTTGCTGGGATTGGGAAAGCTTTAACATCTTTTCTTGTTACTTCTTCATCGATTAAAGAAGAATCATAGAAAACATAAGCTCCTGGTTCAGCTACATTGATATATTTATCTAATGATGGTCTGTTCATAGCGATTACTACGTTTGGAACAGAGATGATTGGTGAGCCAATTGGTGAATCTGAAATGATAACGCTACAATTTGCTGTACCTCCTCTCATTTCTGGACCATAAGATGGTAACCAGCTAATTTCCTTATCTTCGATTAATCCAGCTGTTGCTAGTACCTTTCCTGAGAAAAGAATACCTTGTCCACCGAATCCGGCAAAAATAACACTACTAGTCATTCTTT
>CAMNMY010000144.1 GCA_946545105.1 uncultured Clostridia bacterium | reverse complement strand
ATATGATGCCATTAAATCTTGATGATTTGGGTAATGCGTGTGCAGATAAAGGTACACTTGTAGAGATTTCTACTCGCCATATGGAACCAAGGGAAGAAGGGCTAGAAGAACTTTTAAAGAGCGATGTTAGATTTATTATTAATTCAGATGCACATGAGTTGTATCAAATTGGGCATGTGAATTATGCATTAAGATTAATTGAAAAGTACGGAATTCAAGATAGAGTTGTTAACCTTAATAACAATGAAATGAAATTGAGGTCAAAATCCTAATGAACTACACGCACGAAGTAAGAAGCGAAATATATCAAGATATAAAGAATTCTGATTCATATAGAAAGAAAGCTTTTTTAATGGGTGCATTAAAAGCTGTTACAAATACAAACACAATAAAGAAAAATAAAGAAGTATTTGCAGCGGAATTCAGAGATGAAGGCTTAGCAAATTGCGTTAGTGAAATACTTTTGGATGTTTATAACATCGAGCATGAGATACAAGAAGTTGATTCAAATCCAAAAATCTTCATTTTGACAATTAATAATGAAGATGCAGTGAAAATGCTTTCAGAGTTGAAGATATCTCATTATGACAATGATAAATTCGTGGACATTGATATACAAGAACATTTGGATGATGTGCTAAATATGGAAAAAGCACAAGGATATTCACAAGGGGTTTTTTGTGCTCTTGGCAATGTATATTTTCCTGGTGATGACGAAAATGACCGCGGTTATCATTTTGAATTAAATTTATTAGAACAAAAACTAGCTTTGTTGATACAATTAAAACTTGAAGAAAGCAAAATGAATTTGACGTATCTACAAAGAACAAATTCATATTCGTTATATAGCAAGAAGATTGAGAGCATCTCAGATATATTAGCGTTCTTAGGCGCATCAAATGCGGTATTGAAACTAAATGAAATAATGGTTCAACGACTTGTTAATAACGATATTAATAGAGTTGCAAATATTGAGGCTGCAAATATTGACAAGGTAGCTATTGCAAATGCAAAATATATTGCAGCTATAGAAAAGATTGATAGTATCAATGGATTGAAATATTTAAAGGATAAGAAGTTGATATCAATCGCACAAGAAAGATTAAATGATAAAACAGCGTCAATGAGTGCTCTAGCAGATAAATTAGGTATTACAAAGAGTTCATTATCTAGAGCATTAACAAAGATAGTGGATATAGCAAACAAATTGGAGGATTAGGATGGCATCCATTGTATCAAAAGTAAAACCAGAAGATATTCAAGAAGTTGTACCATTCGTGCATCTACATTTGCACACTGAATATTCACTTTTAGATGGTGCAGCTAGAATAACACAAAATGGTACATCTCCATTGTTTGATGAGTGTATGAGACTTGGTATGCCTGGTGTTGCCATTACTGACCACGGTAATATGATGGGCGCATATCCAGCATATACAACCTTAAAAGATTTTTCAAAGTTCGTTCCAGAGGGCAGAGAATTCAATGTTCTATATGGTAACGAGTTCTATACAGTTGAGGATATGCATCGTCAAGAATCAAATAGACGTTATGATTATAATCACTTGGTTATATTAGCTAAATCTATTAAGGGCCTTTCTAATTTAAGCATTTTAACAAGTTTGTCATATATTGAAGGTTATTATGGTAAACCAAGAATTGATTTACCAACTATTAGAAAATATTCGGAAGGCTTGGTATGCTTATCTGCATGTTTGGCTGGTGTTATCCCTCAATATTTAGTACATGATGAATATGATAAAGCTCTTGCGTATGCAAAAGAATTGCAAGATATATTTGGAAAAGAAGATTTCTATATTGAACTTCAAGATCATGGTATTCCAGAAGAAAGAAAAATCTTACCACTTCTAAAGAATATCGCTGATGAAATTGGAGCAAAAGTTGTCGCTACAAACGACGTTCACTATATTAAAAAGTCAGATGCAGAAGCTCACGATGTAATGCTTTGTATTCAAACAGGTGCTAAGGTATCTGATGAAAAGAGAATGAGATTTGATACTCCAGAATTCTATTTAAAGAGTTATCAAGAAATGCAAAAGATTTTCTCTTGGTGTCCTGAGGCTTTAACAAATACAATCGAAGTAATGAACAAGTGTAAAGGCTTAAAGTTCAAAGAAAGAGATATTGAAAGATTATATCCAACTTATGTTCCACCAGAGGGTTATACTCCAGAAACATATTTAAGAGAATTGACATTTAAGGGTCTAGAAAGAAGATATGGTAAAGATTTAGACCAAGCTAAGATAGACAGAGCAAATGAAGAATTGAACGTTATTCATACAAAAGGTTTTGACTCATATTACCTTGTTGTGTGGGATTTCATTAACTATAGTAAATCAGTAGATATCCCAATTGGCCCAGGTAGAGGATCTGGTGTAGGAAGTATTGTTGCTTACGCTATCGGTATTACCAATGTAGAACCATTGAGATACGATTTGTTCTTCGAAAGATTCTTAAACCCAGAAAGAAACTCTCCACCAGATTTCGATATTGATATTTGTACAGAAAGACGTGGAGAAGTTATTGAATACGTTGTAAAGAAATATGGTAGAGAAAAGGTATGCCAAATTCTAACACTTGGTACACTAAAAGCTAAGAATGCTATTGCCGATGTAGGCAGAGTATATAATGTGCCTTTGGATTTAGTTAATAAAACGAAAAAGACTTTGCCAGCAATGGATTTGTCTTTAACGCTTCCAAAAGCTTTAGGAAGAACGACAGACAAACAAGGTAACCCCGTACCTGGAATTCCAGAATTCTTAGAGATTTACAACAATAACGAAGAAATGCATAGAGTAATCGATATGGCATGTAAACTTGAAGGTATGCCAAAGAATATGTCTAAGCATGCAGCCGGAGTTGTTATTTGTAACGTTCCTGTTATTGAAGCAATTCCAGTTCTTATCCAAAAGAGAGGAGACCAAGTCGATGTTGTAACTCAATTCCAAAAAACAGAAGTTGAAGAATTAGGATTACTAAAGATGGACTTCTTAGGTCTTATCACTTTGACCGATATTCATCATGCTATTAAGTATGTAAAAGAAGACTATAACATAGATATTAATTTTGACAAAATGGATGTTGATGATCCAGGTGTTTATAAAATGATTTCAGATGGTGATACAGATTTTGTATTCCAACTTGAAAATGGTGGTATGAGAAAGTTTATGACACAAATGCAACCAAATAACATTGAAGACTTGATTG
>CAMNMY010000143.1 GCA_946545105.1 uncultured Clostridia bacterium | reverse complement strand
AAAAGCTTTAGGACGTTATCGTCTTCAATACAGCCATCAAAATCAAAATAGAATGTGAATTCAAAATCTGTATTTGGCATTGGTCTAGATTCAAGCTTTGTTAAGTTAAGTCCCATTGTTGAGAACTTATTTAATATCTTGTTTAGTGAACCTTTTTCATGAGGAAGAGTAACCATGATGCTTATTTTGTTAGATTTTTCAAAAACTTGTAAATCCTTAGATATACAAATAAATCTTGTAAAGTTAGCATTAGCGTTTTGAACATTACTCTTTAAGATATTAAGACCATATATATCTGCACATTCTTTTGAAGATAAGCATGCTATATCTGTACGTTTTGATTTAGCAACCATTTGTGCTGCCATAGCTGTGTTTTCACATACAGTAATTTTTACACCAAGTTGAGATAATAAATCTGAGCATTGATCTAGTGCTTGTTGATGTGAAACTATTTCTTTTATGTCTGATAAAGCTACACCTTTCTTTGCTAAAAGATTGTGTGAGATTCTTAACTTTATTGATCTAACGATATAGAAATTGTGTTCTTTCATTAAATCGTAAACTTTGTTTACTGAACCTGCTGTTGAATTTTCAATAGGTAACACGCCATAATCGCATAGCCCTTTTTCTACAGCATCAAACACAGCGTCCCATGTTTTGAAATATAGGTTTGTGTTTAATTCAAATAATCTATCTGCAGCAATTGAAGAATAAGCACCTTCTACACCTTGACAAGCAACTGTAGCAGAGATTGGGAATTGTTTAACCCCCTCTTCAATAGTTTTTCTAATCTTTGCAGAGATTGCACTTTCGTTATGTATAAATTGTCTTTGATAAGCCTTAGAAGTCTCAAATATAGTTTCATATATTTGCTTAACATATAATCTATATTCAGGAGAAACCAATGATGTTACTCTATTAACAACATTCTTTTCTCTACCTTTATCTAACACAACAGTTTCCATCTTGGCTTTTTCTTCGCCAATCTTTTTAGATACCTTTAGTCTTTCGTCTAAAAGTTTAGCAAGCTGTGTATCGATGTCATCTATTTGCTTTCTATATTCATCAAGCATATTTATACTCCTTTTATAGCAAACTATCTAATAATGCTATTTCGACAACTGATTCAACGCAAACTACAGCGCGAGGAACAATACATGCATCATGTCTTCCTTTTATCTCTAGTTCTACGTTTTCTTTTGTCTCCATATTAATTGTTTTTTGTTTTTGAGCAATTGATGGTGTTGGCTTAAATGCTACTCTTAATGTTATAGGCATACCATTTGTGATTCCACCATTAATGCCGCCATTGTTGTTTGTATATGTTTTTACGACTTTATTATCATCATAATAGAAACTATCATTAGCTGTTGATCCTTTCATATTTGAGATATCAAAGCCTGCACCGAATTCAACACCTTTAACAGCAGGAATTGCAAACATTGCATAAGCAAGTTTACCCTCAAAGCCTTCAAATAATGGACCACCTAACCCAACAGGAACGTTAAATGCCATACAATCAACTGTACCGCCAACAGAATCCATATTTGATTTCGCCTCTGAAATCTTCTCCATCATTTGAGCGCCTTTTTCTTCATCAAGCACTCTAAATAAAGGATTTGCTTTATTAATTTCTTCTATTGTTAAATCCTTATCCTTATATGATGTTGATTTAATTCCAGCAATTGAAGAGATATATGCTTCAACATCAATGCCATATTCTCGTAATAGTTGACGAGCAATTCCACCAAGAATACAAATAGTTAATGTCATTCTTCCTGAGAAAATACCGCCACCTCTCATGTCCATTTCGCCTTTATATTTAACCTTAGCAACATAATCTGCATGACCAGGTCTTGGTGTATTTACAAGGTTGTTATAATCATTAGAATGTTGAGATGTATTCAAAACATAGGCCTCAAGCTTTTCTCCTGTAAGAGTGCCATCTTCGGTAATACCTGAAGCAAAATGTATAACATCACCTTCAAGTCTTGCTGTTGAAAAGGCTGCCTCTTGAGCTTTTCTTCTATCCACGTACTCTTGTAATTCTTGAATATTAATCTTCTTTCCTTTTGGAAGTCCTTCAACAAATAAAGATATCTTCTCCGCATGAGAAGCACCATATATTTCAATCTTAAGTTTGTCTAGTGCACTAAACATTACATTTACCTCCTAAGGATTTATAATCTTCAAAGAATGTTGGATAAGACTTTTCCACGGCCTCTATTCCTTGAATTATAGAATCACCACTTGCAATTGATGCAGCTATTGCTTGCATCATTACCATTCTATGGTCATTATAAGATATACTACTAAATGGCTTTATAACGCCACCTTTTATATATAAAGTATTAGATTCATATCTATTCTCTATACCCATTCTATCTAAGGTTTCTTGTACAGCTTTTAATCTATCTGTTTCTTTTATCTTTAGACGATCTACATTAGTGATTTTTGATTCACCCTCTGCGCAAGCCATAAGGATAGATACTATTGGTACTAGATCAGGTATATTCTTTGCATCTAATTCTATGCTATGTAATGGTGCTTTTGTTACACTAACCGAATTATCAAATTTATTAACCTTAGCGCCCATTTTTTCAACTATATCAATAATCTCTCTATCCCCTTGATTTGAATCAAGAACCAAATTATTTACTTTAATATCTTTATTTATTGCTCCTAGAACTATAAAGAAAGCAGCATTAGACCAATCGCCTTGAACTGCTAAATTATCAGGCATTATATACTTTTGATTTCCTTTAATAGCATAGCCCCAAGTTTCTTCTTTTATATCTATTTTAAACAATCTCAACACTTCAAGTGTTATGTCTAAGTAACTCTTTGAAACTAAATTGCCTTCAATAACAATTTTACTATCTCCACTAAGGATAGGAAGTGCTATTAAAAGCCCTGTTATATATTGAGAAGATATTGATCCATTAATTCTATATTCTCCACTCTTTATCTCTCCACTCATATTAAGAGGAAGTGTATCACTATCTACATATTCACCATTTTCTCTTAATACTTTTATAAGATCTATAAGAGGTCGTTTTTGAAGTCCTTCTTTGCCTGTTACAAATGCATTAACTTTTAGCGCTGCCAATATAGATAAAATAAACCTTACTGTTGAGCCAGATTCTATACAATCTATATTTGCTGTCTTTGGAATATCTCCAGAAGATAAATAGAATTTATTATCTTTAATATCTACTTTTGTATTAAGTGCATTTAAAAAATTAATTGTTGCCTTAATATCTTTACTTTCAACTACATTATTGATAACTCCATTATCTCGCGTA
>CAMNMY010000142.1 GCA_946545105.1 uncultured Clostridia bacterium | reverse complement strand
ATGTCTTATTGGACAAAAGGCACAAAGCACTTTGGGTGCTGGTAAACATGGCTCAACATTTGGAGGCAATCCTATTGCTGCTGCCGGAGCCATCTCTATAATTTCAAGAATTGATGATAAACTTCTAAAAGAAGTTCAAGAAAAATCTAAATTCATTAAAGAAAAATTAGAAGGTGCTGAAGGCGTTATTTCTGTATCTGGTATGGGATTAATGCTAGGTGTTGAAACTAAAAAGCCAGTAAAAGAAGTACTTGCTTATTGTATGGACCATGGAGTTTTAGCATTAACAGCGAAGACAAAACTGAGACTATTACCAGCATTAAATATTAAAATGGATGACTTAGCAAAAGCAATTGATGTAATATTAGATGCTGTTAAGGAGTAGTATATGAACTTTAAAGGAAGAAGTTTTTTAAAATTATTAGATTTTACACCAGACGAAATCAGCTATCTAATCGAATTAGCTGAGGATTTAAAGAACAAAAAGAAGAATAATATTCCTCATAGATATTGTGAAGGAAAGAATGTTGCTTTAATTTTTGAAAAAACATCTACAAGAACTAGATGTTCTTTTGAAGTAGCAGCTGCAGATTTAGGTATGCACCCAGTTTACCTTGATCCAAAATCTTCTCAAATAGGAAAGAAAGAATCTATAGCAGATACTGCAAGAGTTTTAGGAAGAATGTTTGATGGTATTGAATATAGAGGATATGGACAACAAATCGTTGAAGATTTAGAAAAATATGCTGGTGTTCCAGTATGGAATGGATTAACAAACGAATTCCATCCAACACAAATCTTAGCTGACTTTATGACAATCAAAGAACATTTTGGTAAATTAAAGGGCATTAAGCTTGTATATATGGGCGATGCTAGATATAACATGGGTAATTCTTTGATGGTTGGTGCTGCAAAGATGGGAATGCATTTTGTATCTTGTGCTCCAAAGAAGTATTTCCAAAATAAAGATTTAGTTAATACTTGCCAAAAGATTGCAAAAGAAACTGGAGCGATTTTGGAATTTGAAGAAGATCCAATGTTAGCAACTAAAGATGCTGATGTTATTTATACAGATGTTTGGGTTTCTATGGGCGAGCCAGAAGAAGTATGGGCAGAAAGAATTCATGATTTGCTACCATATCAAGTAAACAGCAAAATTATGTTAAATGCTGGAGATCAATGTAAGTTCATGCATTGTCTACCTGCTTTCCATGATTTAAATACTACTATTGGTAAAGATATTCATGATAAATTCGGCATTGATGCAATGGAAGTAACAGACGATGTATTTGAGTCAAAAGCATCAATAGTATTTGATGAAGCAGAGAATAGAATGCATACAATTAAGGCTGTTATGGCTGCAACATTAATGGACTAATAAATATATTTTTCGATATCTAAATGGGTAAAGGCATTGTAAAACCGTTACCCATTTTTTATGCCAAATTTTTTGTTATTGCCAAATAAAATATTTAATTTGAAAAAGTATTTACTTTAAGTTGAATTTTAGATAAATCTATTATTGTAAAAGCAAAGGCTAGGTTGTAAGTATGAAAAAATGTGTAAGATACACAATATTAATTTTATTGATGCTCGTTATGAGTATTCCTCTACTTATGGCATGTAATACAGCCGAAAATCATTCAATAGATTTACCTTTTGAAACTTATTCATATAATGAAACATATCAACAAGAAGATATTGAAATTACGCCAATATCTGTACATTCTGGCATTGAACCAATAGCTTTTGGTAAATTCCCACAAAGTTTAAAGGGAGATGTGAATGTATCTAAAGTAAAAGGAACAAATGGTTATTATTTAGGTTCAGATGGTAATTCATATGCAAAGATAGATAATCAATATTATGTAATGGAAGATATTCTTTGGGATGCATTTTTATTAGATTCTGGTGACATTTTATTAATTTCTAGAAAAATATTATGGAGCGTTAGATACGATGACTATCATGATTATTTTGAAAGAGAAGCACAAATTTGGGAAAAGGATCTATTCTACTATACTGAAGAAGAAAAAGCTTTAATGAAGAAAACTGGCATTGAGTATTCAAGCGGTTATGTTATGTCGTCAAAACATAAAGATAATTATTTCTTATTAAATATTGATACACTTACAAAGTTCTATCCTACAAAAAATAAGATATATAAAGAAACAACTACATATGCAAGCAAGAATTTAAAGACAAATAAAGAAGGAAGAGCAGTATGGTGGTTAGCTCCAAAACTTGGTTTAGGTTATTATGTAACTCAAGATGGAGCAATTTCAAACAAGAATAATACATATTTAATAAACTCAGGAGCATTATCTAAAATAGCTTATTCTTATAGAGGCGTTGCTCCAGCTATGATTATTTCAAATCCAAACGCTTAATTATTTATAGATTAAAATATTTAAAGAAGTTTTTTATTTTTATTTGACTTTATCAAAGTAAAGTGCTAAATTGATAAAGTAAACAAATCGAGAGGTAAGATATGGTCGATATTAAATCTGAATCTATTGATAGATTATTTGAAACAATATTAAAGTTGGATAATGTTGATGAATGCTACAAGTTCTTTGAAGATCTTTGCACAATCAAGGAAGTGCAAGATATGGCACAAAGATTTGATGCAGCTATTCTTTTAGATGAAGGGGAGAATTATCAAAGTGTTTCTAAAAAGATTGGTATTTCTTCAGCAACTATTTCAAGAGTATCTAAGTGCTTGAATTATTCTGATGGATATAAATTGGCAATATCTAAATTGAAGGAGCAAAAATAATGAATATTGATAATAATGTTTTAAAGAATGACGAAAAGATTATTTTTAATTTGCGCTCTCTATATTCAAAATATGGATATTCGCAATTTAAAATGAGTAAATTCGAAGAATATGATATGTATGTAGCAAATAAGGATTTTCTTATTTCAGATAACGTTATTACATTTACTGATACATCAGGTAAGTTAATGGCCCTAAAACCAGACGTTACTTTATCTATTTTAAAAACGACTAAAGATATTAAGGGTTATGTTCAAAAGCTATACTACAATGAAAATGTATATAGAATTTCAAAGGGAACAGATGCTTTTAAAGAAATCATGCAAGTAGGTTTGGAATGTATTGGTGATGTTGATGCTTATTCTATTTGTGAGGTTTTGCTTTTAGCTGCTAAGTCTTTAAAGAAGATTTCAAAAGATGCAGTTTTAGATATCTCAAATATTTCAATTATTGCTGAAGTTTTAGATGGCGTTGATTCAAATATTAGATCTCAAATATTAAAGTGCATTTCAGAAAAGAACATCTTTGAACTA
>CAMNMY010000141.1 GCA_946545105.1 uncultured Clostridia bacterium | reverse complement strand
AATTGCTCCAATTAACGAGCTGGCATCACCAAGGTAAGCAATAAACTCTGGGAACTGGGTAATAATTGTTTCCATATTCTCAGCAGTTAAACCACTGTCTGTTGCCATGGAGGTAAATAAGCTAGTAAGAGTATTAATTTTTTCTCTTGTTGCATCTGGTTTATCCATAACTTCGCCAAGTGTCATATTACCATACTTTGCCTCTAGTTCTTTCAATTTCTCAATACTAGTTCCTAATGCCTGAGCAAATTGTCTAAGAGCGCGAGCTTGCATTTCAGGATCTTTACTAGCATCTCCATTTGGATTTAATAATTCACTTAAAGTAAAAGATTGTCCACTCAATATACCAGATAAGGAAGCGTCTTTTTTAATTGCCTCTTCAATATATTCTCTCGCTTTTGCGGTTAAATTTCCTTTTGAATCATAAATATCATATCCATAAAGGGTGGAATTTTCATTCATACTTTCAGCAATTAACTTTTCAATCCCAGTTTTACCAAGATACTTCAGTGCTCTGTCTCCAAGATTTACCAAACTCCTACCATTATACGACGCGCTATACACTGCAGCTATTGCGTATTTAGAGTTAATTTCATCATAGATACGCTCTTGCTCTTGCATAGCTTGCTTAAGCTGTTTAATGGTAGAATTAAGTGAATCTATTGTAGAAATAGTTTCTTTAGTTTTATCAACTTGTTGCTCATAAGCATCTCGTAGTTCCTCTAATTGTTTTATTCCAAAACTTCGATCTATATTACCTCTACTATTGAGCCCCAATGCTTGATAAATTGCATCAGCTTTTTCTGCATCGGTACCACCAAACTCTTTATAATATCGAGGTCTGAATTGAGAAGCATTGATGTCTCTAATACGAAAACTAATTTTTAATAAATCATCTTGTTTTGTCTTAGCAAATTCTTGCGCTTCTGATAAAGAAATTGCGGCCTTCATTACAATAGATAGTTGTTTTCTGGTTTCTTGCGAACCATACAAATAATCTCTTCTGAAAGCAGATAACGAAGTATAAGATGCTTCTTGATTATTTAACATCTTATTTGCAGTACTCAATACGCTCTCCCAAATACTTTGACTATTTTCTGAAGAATAAATGGTGTCAAAAATTTTGTCAAATGTATCTGTTGCTTCTTTGAATGAGTCGCCTATTAAATTATCCTCTTTACTTAGATTTACAAGATTATTATTCGCCTCCTCAATATTGTGTAGAACGGTGAGATTTTCTTCAGCCTGCTTGGCCGCTTTTTCAGCTTTTTTCATCTGATATGTGTCATTATCAAGCCATTTTTCCAATAAAGGAAGAAGTAATGGGCTAACAACACTATCCATTAAAGTGCTCACTAGCATACCAGCAACTGGTCCGCCAAATGCGGTAGCAACACCAGTAGCAGCACCAGTAAATATACTATTTGCTATTTTAAGTCCTTCAGATCGAGTTTCCGTATCTCCTGTTCCTAAAATATCAAACTGAGTTGAACTGGCTGTTAATCCAGCAGTTAAGCCAGCAATAGCGCTGCCAGCCAATTTACCAAACATAGCACCTTTACCGCCACCTCTGCCCTGTCTTCTGCTGTTATCCTTGACAGCATTAGTGTTATCTTTTGTAACTTCGGTATTCTGTTTTGTGCTTACTTCACTCTTAGCCTCTGCTGTCGTTTCACCTCGAAGCGCAGCCGTGTTGTCTTTCAACGCAGATGTTAAATTATTTAATGGTTGCGTTAATTTTGCTGCAAAACCACCATGTTCTTCGGCATAATATTCCTCAATTTTTTGGTCATAACTACTTCTGCCTTTCTTAGAAATAGAAATTCTTGTAAAACCGTCATTTATTTCTTCAGTTTTGCGAGCAGCACGACTATTTTGCCAATTTTCATATCCGCGTGTTATACCAAATGCACTGTCAACCAGTTTTGGTACTTTGTATCCTTGAGTTAGCGCCACGAACCTTGCTAAATATTTTAATAATAAAGGTGCCCACTTAACCAACTGAGTAATAAAATTATTCATATTAGTTAAGAAACTAGACACTTCCGCGCTCATAGCAAATTCTTCCCAAGCTGAAGCTAAACGTTTTTGCGACGCTTCTAATTGTTCGCTATAAGATAAATATTTTTTATATGCGGTACCTTCAGAATTTTGAGCAACATCTGTAAACTCGTGATATTTATCCATGTTTTGCATTAAAACAAGGAACGCTTCACGCTGTCTTGTACCAGCAAGTGCTGTGGCTATTGCGTTTTGAGAGACGTTGTCTAACGTGGTCCATTTTTGAGCCACATCTTCTAAAACTTCGTCAAATTCTCTAAATTCTCCACTATTATTACGAACAGAGACACCAATTCTTGTTAAAACTTTTTCAACATCGTTGAGCGAATCAGTCTCTCCTTCTTCTGATAGTGTACTATATTTTCCAGATTTAACAGTACCATAACGTGATAACATCATTTTTAACGAGTTACCAGCCTGTGCACCTGAAACCTGGCTAACATCAGCGATAGTTGCAACCATTGCTGACGCTTGATCAATACTAACACCGCTCAGATCTGCTAAGTTTGCGAACTGAGCTAAACCAGTCGCGATTTCACCAGCTGTTGTTGCGGCCTTGACATCCAAAGCAGTAAGTTTATCAACAACGTCCATGGCATCCTGAGCTTGTAGTTTGAAACCTTTTAATGAACTTGTTAAGTCTTTTGTTGCTTCATCAACTGAAATCATACCAAGACGACTTAGATACATAGAAGAAGTAATCAAATCGTTTGCTTCTGCTATACTGTAGCCCTGTCTTAGCCATGCTGTTCCTGAAGCTGCCACTTCTGATGTGGTAGCACCAAGTTCACTTGCTAATTCAGCAAAACCATGCATTGTTGTTTTTGCTTCTGCGCCTGTTTGACCAGTAACAATTCTTAAGTTGGTCAATGCTTTATCAAGGTTTTTTGCAGATGCTACAACGCTACTAATTCCCTGCTTAATTTGACCAAGAATCTTATATGCAGCACCAAATTGTGTAAACTGGTAAAGCATTCCTTTAAAGGACGTTGCCAATTTACCAAACAGCGTGTTTTCGCCTTTGAAGGCTACGTTAGCATTAGCGATATTCCTTGCTTGAATATCATCGAACTTAGCATCAAGATTTGTTTTTAATTCAGCAAATTTCTCAATGTGTCCATATTCTTGTTCAAAATCTTTTAGTTGCGCACGCACATCTTCCAAATCAATATTAAAAAGAGATCCTTGAACTGCAAGAGCATTGCGTTCTTTTCCGCTTCTTGTTAGTCTTGATTTTAAACTATTACGATATATTTTATCTAATAT
>CAMNMY010000140.1 GCA_946545105.1 uncultured Clostridia bacterium | reverse complement strand
TATATGTATAATGCATTCTATGATAAAAACAATGTATATTACCAAAACACAACAGAGTTGAAAGGAGAAGCGAATAAGTATCTTGCAGCTAAGGGCATAGAATCATTAGAAGATATTGAAAACCTTTCAGATAGAAGTAAGCAAAAAGCTCTATTGTGTTATTCAATTGCTACAAAATATGACGATTTGGAGCCACTAAATACAGCGCCAAAGATAGAAAGAGAACAAGCTATTGAAAATAGTAATATTCTTGAACCACAATCACAAAATTCGCAACCAGAGAGATCATCACAAAAGCAAATGGAAGATCTTATGGATTTGGAAGATGAAAATGTCAATGATTTAGATATGTCTGTAGAGAAATAGTTTACGGATAAAGAGAGTTAATTGGGAGGAAATTATGCCATATAAATTAACACAAGAAGAAAAAAATCAAATTATTGCAGAATATCAAAAGAATGTTAAGGAATTGAATGATATTTTACCTGAAGGGCAAAAAGTCAAAATGGACCTTAATAAACTTAATGCTGACATGAATAATGAAAGCAAGGTAAGATTATATAAAAAGGCGCTAGCGCTTCAAGAAAGAGATGCAAAAATTCAAGCTGAGAGCCATAGATTGACAGAAAAGTTAAAGGGCACTAAATTAAACGATCAAGAATATGGGCTAGATAGAACTATTGTATATTCTTTAAAGCCAGGTGATACAGCATATGAAAAAGCTTATAACGAAGCTCAAATGAAGTGGTATTATGCGGCCCCAGAATATAATCTAAAAAAACATTACGAAAACGTGCTAAAGGAAGACCCTAATGACATATTTAAAGCCGCAACTTCAGAAGATCCAGAAAATGCACTAATAGATTATTATGAAGATCATCCAGAAATTTGCGGAGATGCTTTTAATATTAACGCAGGCCTTATAGCACAAAAAAAGATAATTTCTCCAGCTATGGGAAAGTATGGATATTCACTTAAGTCAACATATGAATTATATGGGACTCCTAAATCTATTGTAGATAGCATTAAAAAGGAGTCATTCTTCACTATGCCAGATATAAGTGAAGAACAATTTGTGGCTTTACAAGCAAATAACATATCTCAAAAGAACCCAGCTTTGTTAACTAAGGCAACAGATAAATTTAGCTATGCTGCAACTAAAAGCAAAATTTTAGAGCCTTTACAAACCCTTGCAAAGAAACTCCCAAAATATATGGAAAATGGTAAGGTTGAGAATTTGTATAGTCATGTAGCATATAACACACAAGAGAAAAAGGTAGTTCCTTTGCTAGATGCCGTAAATAAAGGTGATTTAGATAATCCAGAATCTAATGTAAAATTAGTGAAGTTATCTTTAAACGAAAGAGAAGAAATGTCCCAAATTACAAAAGATGTGGAAGATACAAAATATGTTGCGCCAGAATTCCCAGTTCCACCAAGAGAGGTTCGAGTTGCTGAAATGGAAAAGGCTGCTTTAGCACAATATGCAAAACAAAACAAATTGACACCTTTTGAAAGAGATAAGTTAAATCCAAAAGAAATGGTTAATAGAACAAAACCAGGCTTCTTAAGAAGCGCATTCACAAGAGATTCTAAAGAGTGGAAGGATTTTGAATACATGTATAAAGCATTTAACGATAAGAACAACGTGTATTTCCAAAATACAACAGAATTAAAATCTTCAGCAGATAAGTATCTTGATCGCAAAGATGTACATAGCTTAGAAGATATTATGCGTCTTCCAGAAAGAAGTCAACAAAAGGCGCTTTTGTGTTATTCTATATCATCAAACTTTGAATCTTTGGATCCGATAGATACTACTCCACCTCAACTAAAAGAGCAAGCAATAGAAGAGAAAGATATAATAGATAGAGATTCTATTCATAAAGATAAGCAAGAAAACAAAAACGAAATAAATAAAGAAAATGAAGTAGATAAAGAAAATGAAATTAAGCTTGACCAAGAGGAAGTAGAACTAAATAAAACAATGTAGTTAAACAATTATCACTAACGCCCCTTTTGCGTCTTTCGTATATAGGGGCGATTTTTTTATCTATTAAAATATTTGCGCGTTTTTATTTAAACATATAATATATAGGTGTTATGGCAAAAAGAGTAGTAGTAGGAATGAGCGGTGGCGTAGATAGTTCTTTAACAGCTTTGCTTTTAAAAGAGCAAGGATATGAAGTTATTGGCCTATTTATGAGAAATTGGCACGAAAAAGATGATTCTGGGTGCTGTACTGCAGATGAAGATTTTTATGATGTTAGACAAGTATGTAACAAAATAGGTATTCCTTACTATTCAGTAGATTTTGCAGATAAATATTATGAGAATGTTTTCAAACTATTTATTGATGAATACCAAAAGGGAAGAACTCCAAATCCAGACGTATTATGTAATAAAGAAATAAAGTTTGGTCCATTTTTAGATTATGCTTTAACACTTGGCGCTGACTATATTGCTACAGGCCACTATTGCAATGTTAAGCACGATGGAGATAAGCATTATCTATTAAA
This sequence comes from uncultured Clostridia bacterium, assembly GCA_946545105.1. The sequence goes on along the minus strand of CAMNMY010000140.1, from coordinate 821 downwards.
AGCAAAAGATCAAAATAAAGATCAAACATATTTTTTAAATCAACTTTCATCTAAGCAATTAGAAAAAGTAATGTTCCCAATTGGAAACCTAGATAAACCAGAAGTTAGAGAATTGGCAAAGAAATATGGTCTATCTACTGCTGAAAAGAAAGATTCAACAGGAGTTTGCTTTATTGGCGAAAGAAATTTTAGAAAGTTCTTAAGCGAATATATTCCAATGAAAGATGGCCCAATAAAGGATTTGAAAGGAAATGTAGTTGGAACACATCATGGTGTATATTATTATACTGTTGGCCAAAGAAAAGGCTTGGGGATCGGTGGAGGCGGCAACGGCGAAGCTTGGTTTGTTGTTTCTAAGGATGTTAAGAATAACATCTTATACGTATCTCAAGGCGACCAATCTATGATATACCATAAATGCTTAGAATGTGATTCATTTAACTATATTACATATAAGCCTGAAGAAAGCGAATTCAGATGTACTGTTAGAATTAGACATCGTCAACCAGAACAAGCTGCTACAGCATATATTCAAGGTGATGGATTAAAGATTGTTTTCGATAATCCACAACGCGCAATAGCAGAAGGACAATACGCAGTAGTGTATGTTGGAGAAGTATGTTTAGGTGGCGGAGTTATCGAGAGAAAGTACAACTAAATATATAGTTTTTTATATATTCAAAATTATTAAAAAAATTTCCGAAAATTGTTTGACAATAAAAAATGGCTTTGCTATTATATAAAGGCTGTTTGAGAAAACGGCTTTAAAATGCACCTTAAAAACGAAATAGAAGAAGATAGTAGAGATAGTAAAATTACGA
>CAMNMY010000139.1 GCA_946545105.1 uncultured Clostridia bacterium | reverse complement strand
TACTATTACTCATAAAAATATCGATGATTTAAAAATTGAATATACTTTAGATGAATCTGGAGAGTTTTTGAAAGATATAAATTATGAAGCATATCTAGATTATTCTCCATCTATTTTTGATGGTCTTTTCTCAAAGAAAATATATTTAAGTGAAAAGGGAGTATCAAGTGAAAATACAGCAGCTCAAAATACTGCTATTATTCAAGGTCTTATTGATGCAATAGATTCAAGTACAGTTATTTATGTTGATGGCAACTACAAAATCGTTTCTTTAGAGTTAAAGAGTAAAACAACTATTATCATCGATGAAGATTGTTCTTTAATTGGACCTACATACGATGATGGCCAATCAATTAGTTCAGTTTTATGGGCTAAAGATGCAAAGAACATTTCAATCTACGGACCTGGTACAGTTGTTGGTAGTGGTACATCATATACAAACGAAGCAGAAAATCCAACAGTTTTTGAACCTCTTGAACAATTCAATGTTAGAGATAGAGTTTTGGAAGCAAGAGATAGAATTCGTCCAGCAAAAGATAAAAACGCCGTTCGTCCACATATCATATATTTAGATAATTGTTCAGATGTAAAAATCCAAAATGTTAGATTGTACGATTCTGCTTTTTGGACTTTGAAAGTTATAGATTCAAACAACATAAATATTAAAGATGTTGTTATAGATAATAATGTTCACGTTGCAAACGCAGATGGAATAGATATCGTATCTTCTCAAAAAGTAAAGGTTGCTCATTGCTTTATAGCAACCGCAGATGACGGTATTTGTATTAAAGCATTTGGAAATGAGAATGTTGATGATGTAGATATAGATAGATGTTCTGTTATGTCTATGGCAAACAATGTTAAAATCGGAACAGAAACATCAAAAGATGTAGAAAGAGTAGATATTACAAATTGCTATTTCTTTATGCCAACGAATGTAGTTGGTGGATATGCAGGAATTGCGGTTGAAAGCGCAGACGGATCTAATGTAAGAAGAGTATATGTAGACAATATCTATATGAAAGGTATCTCAGCTCCTGCCTTGATTTGGTTAGGGGATAGACTAGATAGAAAGAATGGGAGCGATGGGAAAACTATTGGCTCAATAGAAGGTGTTACAATATCTAACATCACAGCAATCGATGCAGAATTAGCATCTGCAGTTACTGGATGTGTAAGAGGAAGTAAAACTTATTATGTAAAAAAAGTTGAGATTGCTAATTTCAACATAACATATAGAAATACAGGTGAAAAGTTGGATGTAGGTAAGCCAGATCATGAAGATTCAATGAGTGGTTATCCAGAAATAACAAGAATTTTGCATACATACTTCGTTTCACATGAATCAAGTGTTTATAAAGACATGCCAGTATATGGACTATTTGCTAGACACGTAGATGGATTAAAAGTATATAATTTAAACGTTCAATCAAGAAGTTGTAATACTTTGCCAAGAGATAATATAACTCAAGCAAAGGATAGATATGATGTATTAAACGTATCTGTAAATTAAAGAGGAAGAATATGAAGAAGTACAGTAAATTAATAGCTTTAGCAACAATAATTGTATTAGCGGTTGGTATAACTGTTTTAGTTGTTGCATTGAATTCTATTCAAAAGGATGCTGAGTTTGCACTTGGTGATTACACAGTAGTTGCGCAAGGCGCAGGCGTCGCTATCGTTAATTACACAGGAGATGAAACTGAAGTAACTATTCCAAGTACAATTGATAAAAAGAAGATAGTTGCTGTAAAAGCAGAGGCATTTAAGGGTACAAAAGTTGTTTCTGTAAAGTTTGAAAATGATTCTATTGATTTAGAAGATAGTGTATTTAATGGAAATACAACAATTCAAGAAGTTACACTTCCTCAAAATATTACATATGTTCCAAAGAACTGTTTTATGAACTGTACTGCATTAGTAAAAGTTACAATGCCAGATACAATTACATATATTGGTGAATTTGCTTTCTATGGTTGTACAAACCTTACAAAGCTACCAAGTGATGTTGAACTAGATGGACTTTTAGCTTTACCAAAATCTCTAAAAGAAGTTTGCAATAATGCATTCTATGAATGTAAAGAAATTGAAACAGTTAAGGTTTCAGATAAGTTAGAAAGAATTGGAGACAATGCTTTTAGAAGCAGTGGTATTAGTAAGCTTGAATTGTATGATAGCGAAACAAGATTCGCTATTAAAGAACTTGGAAAGAATGCTTTCTATAACACAATATTGAAATCTGATTCAACAAGCAATATATTAGATTTCCCAGCTCTACAAACAATTGGGGATTATGCATTTGGTTCAATTTCAAGCAACTTTAAGACATTCAAGATTTCTCCTACAGTTACAACTGTTGGTGAATATGCATTTGCTAAAACATCTTCTTTAGAATCTATAACTTTCGAAAAGGAAGAAGGTGAGCAATTAGATATTACAGTTGGTAAATATGCGTTCTCAGATTGTACTGCTTTAACAAAAGTAGAATTTAATAGAGACATTAATAAAATCCCAGAAGGTATGTTTATGGGATGTATTAACCTTCTAAAGACAAATGATTTAGTTTTATCTGAAAATGTTGACGAAATAGGCGATGGAGCATTTGCTTTATTTGTAGGATCTGGTACAAAAAACTGCAATAGATTAATTAAGTTTAAATATACAGATGCTCAAGGCGAAGTTTCATCCGTTCCATATAATGAAACATTTAGAATTACTCAACTTCAATTGTTTAAAACATCATCAAAGAGTGAATGTGTACACTTTGTTTTAACAGATTATAATATTACAGAATTGTATGCATACGTTGGTCTATATGATACAAATTCTAATTGGACATATGATGGAGATCCAGACGCTTCTGCATTCAAATTCTTAATCGCAGATGGATTTGTTCCTGGCACAACAGATATAAAGCACTTTGATACATTAAATATTATTCATTCAAAGGCATTTGCTGGTGCACTATTTGATAAGCTTTGCTTACAAGGAAAGACTTGCGTAATTCAAAAGGAAGCTTTCTATAAATCAGCAATTGATACATTCTATATTGATAGCTCTTGTATGGATTATACTTGCTCAATTAACGTAGATGCTTTTGATAATTTGAATACAGATATTAAAGAGAAAGAAGACGATGGTAGTTACAAAGTTAATTTCTTTGTAAAAGGTGCTCCAGAAAGAGATAAGTTCGAAAATAGCGATATCAAAAAGCAATTATTAGCTATTCGTGAAGATTTCGGAGATTTAACAGGAGATGAGTGGCCTAGATAACAAAACCACCATTAATTGAAATAACTTGGCCGTTTATGAAACTTGCGTCATCAGATGCGATAAAGTAAGCG
>CAMNMY010000138.1 GCA_946545105.1 uncultured Clostridia bacterium | reverse complement strand
GCTGTGGCCTCAACAACAATATCCCCATTTTCATAATTAGTATTGCTAGCAGAAATTACTAAACCGATTAAACCAATTAAAGTTACAATCAAAGTTAGAACTGTTATGCAAACTAACGACGCCCTTTTATTCATACAACCAAATTATAACACTTATTTATATAAAGTAAATCCTTCAAGAATTATATATTCTCGCGTAAATATTATTAACCTTATAATTGCAAAATTCTTAATGGCAAATAGCAAGGATTTTTTGGCAAAAAATATGTGGTTTTTAGCGTTTTTTATGGATAAATTTACATTATTTTAATTCTAATTTGTTTTGTAAAATTTGTGTAAAATTTAAGATACTTTTAAGCAGATAGCCTAATTTTGGCTACAAAACAAACAAGTGTAATCTACTCATGTCTTACAAAAAATTGATTAAATTTGAACTAATGCAACACCAACTAAAATCCCTAACAAGATAAATGTTGCTGGCAACTTAGATTTAAACATCAAATACGCCTCTGGCAATAGTTCTCCAACAACTACATAAAGCATTGCCCCAGAAGCAAGAGATAAAGCGATTGTAAGACCTATTGGACTTAATGCGCCAACGAAATATCCTAATATAGCGCCTATAACCGTTGGAATACCTGTAGCCGCAGTAACAACGATTGCCTTCCATTTTGACATACCACCAGTAATCAAAGGAACAGATACTGCCATTCCTTCAGGAATGTTATGCAAACCAATAATAATTGCAAGCACAAATCCGCTTCCTGCAACCAACGTCGAATCATCCGCAGCATACGATGCACCAATAACCATACCTTCTGGAACGTTATGAAGGGCAATTGCAAGAGCCATAACAATACCAGCGATAAATAGTTGATAATTTGTTCCGCTCTTTCTATGTTCTTCCAAGTGATCCGCGTGAATTAATTCGTCTAATGCATCTGCTGTTTTTGGATGCTCACTTGCGTTAACATGCTTTAGTTCATAATTTGTATGATTATCTATTATCTTATTTAAAATAAATACAATTGCAAAGCCTACAATTATTCCAATAATTGTAACAAGAACACTAATTTTTGACTCTGTTACATCAACTTGCATAGCACTAGGAATTAAATCAAAACAAACTACAGCCAACATTACGCCGCCTGCAAAACTTAGCAACAAGCTAACAATTTTAGATGAATCTTTCTTAAAAATGGCGCCAATAACCCCACCCAAACCAGTGCCAACAACACCAGAAACTGCGGTTATGGCAATAACCCATGCGATTGTACTCATATCTCTTTACCATTGCTATTGTATGACTTATAGCGTAAGCACGCAAACAAATTATATATAAATGCAAAAAAAAAGAGGACATCTTTCGATATCCTCGTACTTGGTGGAAACTATAGGGCTCGAACCTATGACCCTCTGCTTGTAAGGCAGATGCTCTCCCAGCTGAGCTAAGCTTCCTTAAGTGCAAGAGCATTTTAACACTACGAATATTTGTTGTCAAACACTTTATTGACACATTTTATTTTATATATTTATAATTGAGATATGGCAGATAGAAAATCAAATGGATGTTGTGGATGCATATTTGGAGCTATTGCAGTAATAATTGTTTTATTACTTGTTGTTGGCTTCTTTGTAAGCAAATATGTAACTTGCGAGAAAATAGGCATTGCAGATACACCAGGAATTCTTCATAGATTTAACGAAACTTACCCAAACGAAGCTACACTTCGTAGTGAATGTATGGAAAATTGGAAAGTTTATGATTTCATGATGTGGATTTTAAAAAGCGGTAACTATCAGCCCGCAACTTAATCTATTTCTATTGCAATTTTATAGACTTCGTCTTTTGGTAGCTTATTATTCTTAGCTACCATTTTTATTGCTTCTTTCTTATCTATACCTTGAGAAATTAATTCTTTTAATTGTTCTTCTATTGTACCTTGTGGTTCATCTACGATGTCCTCACCTTTATCTACAATAAGAACATACTCGCCCTTTGGATCTTGTATTTCTGCATCTTGAAGCTCCATCTTAACACAAGACTCATGAATCTTTGTTAACTCTTTTACAACATAAACATCTCTATTTCCTAAAATACCATAAAGGTATTTTAAATCTTTGTTTATATCATATGGAGATGAATAAATAACTAGTGCCGAAGGCACATTTTTGAATGAAGATATTAAAGCATCTTTATCTTTATTTTTTGTTGGCAAAAACCCTATAAATGTAAATACTGGTGTTAGAATACCACTTAACGCAATTGCGCTTGTAACAGCAGTAGGCCCTGGAATCACCTCTATTTCATGGCCTCTTTTCTTTAATCCATCAACTAAAATTGCTCCAGGATCAGATATCGCTGGCATACCAGCATCAGTAATCAATGCAACACTTTTGTTATCATTAAGATAACAATCTATCTTTTCAATTGATTCTTTTTCGTTGAATTTATGACAAGCTATAAGCTTGCTTTTAATATCATAATAATTTAGTAGGCCCATAGAATGTCTAGTATCTTCACAAGCAATTACATCTACACTCTTTAGAGTGTCAATAGCTCTTAAGGTGATATCTCCTAGATTTCCTATAGGTGTTCCTACTAAATATAATTTCGCCATTAGTCTTTAACTACCTTAAATCCATCCTTTGAATCTAAAATGCTGTAGCCTTTTTCTTTAATTTCATTTCTTAAAGCATCAGCTGTAGCAAAGTCTTTTGCCTTCTTAGCATCAAATCTCTTTTGTGCAAGCGCTAAAATATCTTCTGGGATATCTTTATTAACTTCTTCTAAATTCTCATGTGCATCCTTTAGATTTAATCCAAATACCGCATCAAACTTCAATGCTAAATCAAATATATCTTTGCTCTTTGGTTCTTTTAACATTGTCCATAGAACACCTAGCGCCAAAGGTAAGTTCAAATCATCGTTAATTGCATCATTGAATTCCTTCTCATATTTTGCGATAACTTCATCGCTTGTTTTTGCTTGCGATACCTTATGAGCATACAAAGCATTCAACAATCTTTCGTATGAAACCTTTGCTGCATCCATGCCTTCAAATGTGAAATTTAACTTCTTTCTATAATGTGCATTTAGACAGAACATTCTAAATACAAGTGGACTATATCCCATTTCTTCTAATTGAGAAATAGTATATGTATTTCCTAAGCTCTTTGACATCTTACCATTGTTAACTAACATAAATTCGCCATGTACCCAATAGTTAACAGTTTTCTTTCCAGCAAGAGCTTCACTTTGTGCAATTTCATTTTCGTGGTGAACAGGAATATGATCAACACCGCCTGTGTGGATATCAAATACTTCGCCAAGATATTTTTTGCTCATTGTAGAACATTCAATGTGCCAACCT